>DATFZN010000103.1:0-18722 GCA_035314425.1 Candidatus Acidiferrum sp.
ACCAACCCCAGCCGGTGCCGTTTAGAAAGATGCCGCAAAACTTTGCGCGCACCCCTCATTAGCTTTGGCTTGTGCGCGCGGTAAAATCCCCGCCACAGCTTGTCCGCTTCCGCCCAGCGTTGTTCCGGAATTCCCGCCGCCCGATAGACGCTATACCAATCCGGCGAGTAATGCTCACCCAGTTCCCGCAGTCCCCACGGTATTCCCAGCTCATGAAACATCAATAGATAGGCTTGCGAATCGGCGTGATAGGAATCCAGCAGTGTGCCATCCCAATCAAAAATAACCGCGGTCAATTTACCTGGAGTAGCCACACAAAAAGACTATCAGAATTCTGAACGGCGGAGGCTCGGCCAAGGTGAGACTGTTGTCCGCGTTCTTGGGGTGAGTTGGTTTTTTGAATGAACAAACTAATCCGCCGAAAACCGTCTCGGCACATTGTCGTCGCGGTCAAACGCAAAATCCTCGAAACTAGCAGCCACGCCGAACCATCCCGGCATATTCGCTGGTTCTGTGCGGCAAACCTTTGCCCGTGAAGAAACCACTACATTGCCATAACCGAGCGGCCGTGAAATCAGAACAATGTCCAGCTCAATCGAGATTCCAATCAGCAGCGCCTTCGGGCAAAGGAAATACACTCCAGATGAACTGATGTCGCGGGTCACCAGCGACACCGGGAACTGTTCCAGAATTCCAGCGACGCTGCGCAGTTTTAGGGGAAGCTTCAGCGACGCGCGCGGGCATTCCCGCTGTTCTAGATGCACTCCGACCGCGTGCGTCGGGACGCGCACAAAACGGCGCGGTTGCGGCGACCGCAATAGCGGCATTACGCGAAGTGCCGGAGCCTTCGGCTTCTCTGCTTCTGGATAAGGAACGGCAGCAGCCGACGAGATCGCTGTAGGCGACTGCGACTGCGACATGGACTGCCTCGGCAAATCATCCCAAGCTATGGCTGGATTGGCGCTCATCTCACCCCTCAGAGAGATGGACCAGTAATAGAACGACCTTGGCAGTTCTATTACCTTGTTTCTGAATCACCCCTGCAAACAAGTTGGGCTGCCAAAATGCCATTTCCGAACTTCACTGTCAATGTACAGAAATTGCCGCAAGTGTCCTAAGATCCAACAGATGGTAATAGTACTGGCCTGCCGCCCGAACGGGGTCGTCTCCCCTGTGCTGGATTTCCTTTCGGCCACCTTGCCTGAGTCTTGCTCGATGACAAAATGGCGCTTCCTTCCCGGCGGTTCTTTGCTATTTTAGCAATTCCTTGATGAGTTCGAACTCAGTTCAGGCGCACCGATTGGCACCCCTTTCTCCCACTGTATCGGCGCGTCCACATTCCCCTACAACCCTGACGTTGCTCTCTTTTGCCGCCATCTACTTCATCTGGGGCTCTACGTTTTTCGCAATACGTATCGCGGTAGGATCCATTCCCGCCTTGTTGGTTCCGGCCATGAGGCATCTCTCCGTCGGTCTTGTTTTTTACCCGCTCTTTCGCTTTCTTAGCAAAGAGAAGCCAACGCCGGCCCAGTGGCTAACCTGCGCGATCACAGGCTTTCTGTTGCTGACCATCGGTAACGGCAGCGTTTCCTGGGCGAAAACGTTTGTTCCTTCGGGCCCTGGCGGCGCTTTTAGTGGCGACGGTAGCCCTGTGGATGGTTCTGCTCGATTGGCTGCGTCCTGGAGGCATACGGCCATCCCCACGGGTCTTTGCGGGCATCGTTCTGGGTTTTGTGGGATTGCTGCTGCTCCTCGGGCCCAGCCAAGTGGATAGATCGAATCGCGTCAGCCCCTTAGGTGCGCTGACGCTCATCCTTGCTTCACTCGCCTGGGCTTATGGCTCGATTTATTCGCGACACCATCCCCTGCCGAACTCACCTTTGCTTGGCGTGGCGATGGAGTGTTTGGCGGGGGGCGGGGCGTTGTTAATCGCCGCAGTGGCGAGCGGAGAAATAAAGGGATTTCACTGGGCACAGGTCTCCACGCGCTCGTGGATCGCCATTTTTTATTTGGCTATCTTTGGCTCTGCCATCGGTTATAGCGCTTACGCCTATCTACTGAAACACAGCTCGGCCACAAGAGTGAGCACTTACGCGTTTGTGA
This sequence comes from Candidatus Acidiferrum sp., assembly GCA_035314425.1. Taxonomy (GTDB): domain Bacteria; phylum Acidobacteriota; class Terriglobia; order Acidiferrales; family UBA7541; genus Acidiferrum. The sequence goes on from DATFZN010000103.1 coordinate 2,104, forward strand.
ATCCACTGGTTGCGTTGGTGCTCGGCTGGTCGTTAGGTGGAGAGACACTTTCCATACGCACGATCCTGGCGAGCGCCGTAATTTTATCTGCAGTGATCCTGGTAATCACCGCGCGCCGGCACTCGCCGGCCCTTGCGGATGAGACTGTGCCCGCGCCGGGAGAAGCCTGATGAGAAGGCGGGCCAAAATTTGCTGTTGGAAAGCGGATAGATTCATTTTGCGCAGGCGAGTAGTCTATGCATCATGAAGATGCTACGCATTACCGCGAGAGCGGCAGAGAAATTCTGGCAAGCCACTCTGCAGCGAGATCGCCGAGCCGACGGATCGTTTGTTTTTGCAGTGCGTTCGACGCATGTTTACTGCAGGCCATCGTGTCCGGCCCGACGCCCGCTGCGGCAGAATGCAGTTTTCTTTTCGAATCCACAGGAAGCGGAGAGTCGCGGGTTTCGAGCATGCCGGCGATGCCGTCCCAAAGAAGTGGCTTTTGCTTCAGTACTGGTTTCCAATGCAGCGTCACTGCTTGCAGATTCCGGCGAAGAACATATTCGGCTCGAAACAATCGCGGCACGGATCCACAGTTCGCCCGAAAGACTTCGCCGGGCCTTTCGCGCCATGACGGGATTGTCGCCGCGGGAATTTGCCGAAGCAGCACGCATGAAGCAGTTCAAAAAATTGTTGCGCGAAGGACAGAGCATCACGGAGGCACTATATTCCTGCGGATTTGGTTCGCCAAGCCGTATCTACGAAAAAACCAATTCACACCTAGGGATGACACCAGCCGAGTACAAGAAAGGGGCGCCGGGAATGCTGATGGATTATTCGATTACCAAAACGACGTTGGGAAAGGTTCTAGTAGCGACTACGGGGAGGGGAATCTCTGCGATTTATTTGGGAGAGAACGACAAGCAACTCGTCTCTGAGTTGCGCGCCGAATATCCGAAAGCGGAGTTGAAGCCAAATTCGGCGAGTCATGGAGATTGGCTGAAGGAAGTTTGCAGGCGAATTGATGGCGCGAAGCCCAGTGTGGAGTTGCCGCTGGATATCCAGGCGACCGCGTTTCAGCGCCGTGTGTGGAACGAATTGCAAAAAATTCCTCTGGGAACTACGCGCACGTACACGCAAGTGGCTCACGCGCTGGGCAAGCCGAAATCGGTGAGGGCGGTTGCCAGAGCTTGCGCTACGAATCCCGTTTCGATTGTTGTGCCCTGCCACCGGGTGATACGCGCCGACGGGCAACTTGCCGGGTATCGCTGGGGGTTGAAGCGGAAACAGGAGTTGCTGGAAAGGGAAGGATCGCAGCTAAAGCTCAGTTAGCAATCACCCCCTAGGCTTTTCAACTTTTGTGCCCTTGGGCCAATCGGGCTTGAACTTATTGTCGTTCAGTTTCAAGTTCTTCATCGAATTCTTGTAGTGTGACAAAAAGTAATCGCCGGAACTTCCTTCGAAAAACTTCTGTTGCAGCGGCAACCAGGAGGCTTCATCCACCCACATGTCAATCTTACTAATTTCCTTGCGGACATCTTCGGAGGTAGGGATCAGTTCGAGCACTGCAGTTTTTTTTCCATCGAGATCCTCCTCGCCGACCAGGCTGAGCTGATAATTCTTTTTGAGATTCTCACTTTTGGTGCCGAAGCCAAGTGCCAGGTATTGATCGGCCATCAGGCGGTTCTTGCCGATGTTGTACTCCTCGACGCGCTGAATTTTTGGTGTGTAGATGTACAGATTGTCGCCATTGCGGAGAATGGTTCTGGGGTCGGGCTTTAGGAAATCGATACGTAACTTTGCGTCATGGCGAACAAAAATCTGGCCGGTTTCCGTCGAAGTATCCTTAACCACCGCCGTGTATTTCACATGTTCAATTTCCGCACTGAGGCTCTTAAAATCCTGCGCGGCGTGGTCCATCATTCCCAAGATGCTATCTAGGTTGACTTTGGTTGGAGCCTGGCTGTTCTTGCTGCTGTTGGCGATGCCCCCTATGCAAAAGGCCACTGCCAATAGAACGGGCATAAAAACAGAGGAGGATTTTAGAAGTTTCAAAAGAACCCCTATGACCAAGAACGAGCTGCTTGACCCTCTAAAATCGTAGCACAAGCCGTACTGTTCTCCCGCAGGAGTATAGACTTCCTCAGCAGCGTTGGAGGTTGTTTTGGTAAGCAGGTTAGTGGCGGACAATGACTTGGTAGGCGACCACGTTGCCCTTATCGTCGCGTTGCGCTTCGATCGAACTTATCGCGAAGCGACCGTCGCTCAGAGCGGGTGAAGATTTCTGCAGCACAGTGTGAAGTTCATTTTGCAACGCTGGAGTACGCTCCGGCGGGGCCATGGTGCGGGAATCCACCTGATAGACTTCCACTTCACCGGACTTTGAGATGAGCTTTACCTGATCGGAATTGGCTGGCAAGCCGACTTGGGGCTCATCTTTGAACCATTTGCGTGGTGTCAGAAGCACGAAAACCAAAATCAGAATGACGGCTATATCGTATTGCCACGAACCACGTTCGTAGGACCAGAAAAATGTGCGATACAGAATTTGCGCAGGGCTCGCCATGTCAGTCCGCGGGGATTCCGTCGACAATTACACCATCGCGCATGTGCACCACGCGGTCAAAATAGGTTGTGGCTTCGGGATTATGGGTGATCATGACCACGGTTTGACCAAGATCCTTGTTCAAGCGCCGCAGCATTTCCAGCACAATATCAGAATTTTTCGTGTCCAGATTTCCGGTCGGCTCATCCGCCAGCAGGATTTTCGGTTCGTTGATAATTGCCCGGGCAATTGCGACGCGCTGTTGCTCTCCGCCGGACATCTCTGCTGGCCGGTGATGCAGCCGGCCTTCCAAACCCAGCATTTTGGTGACCACATCGAAACGATGTGGATCGAAGCCGTCGCCATGAATGTATTGGGCGATGGCGATGTTGCCCTTGGCGGTAAGCGTCGGCAAAAGATTAAAACGCTGAAACACAAAGCCGATTTTGCTGCGCCGCAACTTGGTGCGTTCAGCGTCGGTCATTGCGGAGAGATCGTTGCCGTCGACGAATACTTTTCCCTTGGAGGTGCTGGCGAGTCCGCCGATCACATAGAGCAGGGAGGATTTGCCGCAGCCTGATGGGCCCATCACGGCCACCGATTCGCCCGGCATCACCTCGAAATTCACGCCACGCAGAGCCGGAACTTCCACTTTGCCCGCATGATAGAGCTTCCAGAGGTTTTCCGTTTTGAGTATCGGCTCCACGGTTTTCAGCTCAGGTTCCCGCTTACCGTCATTAAGCGACTGTATTGTAACTGTGATTGCCATGTCTGACTATATTCCCATCTCCTAGTCGTAGGAAAGTGATTCCACTACATCTTTTCGGGTTGCCATCCAGGCCGGATACACTGAGCCAATCAATGCCCCGATCAAGGCGATCAATCCGGCGCGCAGAATCCAGTCCGGAGTGATTAAAATCGAGAGCGTAGGGAAAATTTTGAGGAAACCGGCCCGCACCAGATAGCTGAGGACAACGCCGGCTAGGATTCCCAACAGACAAAGTGCAGCAGTCTCGGTAAGCAGCGAGCGGACGATCAGGAATTTGCTGGCGCCCAGAGATTTCAACACCCCGATGTCTCGCGTGCGCTCTAGAACCGTGGTGTACATGGTCAGTAAAATCACCAGCAAGCCAATGGAGATTGCCAGCGCGATCATGGCGTTGATAAACGTCTGCAGACCCGGAATGTTTGTCGAGGTCATCAAGGTCATGAAATCTTTCAGCGGCCTCACCGGATAGCCGGGGAAGCTGTCCTTCATTTCTTCGATGACGTCTTGGGCGTGCTCGGGACGGGTGCATTTTACGAGGAAAATCGAGGCCTTTTCTCGCGCTCCTACAAGGTCCTGCAACGTCGTGATGGGAACAAAGATGCGTCCTGCTTTGCCGTGCTCTACAATTCCCACCACATTCCAGTCGCGGCTCAGCAGATTGTAGGAATCACCCACGTTCATGTGTTTGGCTCTGGCCTGCCAATCATCGATCAACATATCATTGGGGCTTTCCAGGTCGTGCCCTTGCAGGAAAACAAATCCGCCAGATACATCGCGAAAAGTGATGGGGTCGATACCCCAAATCGTTTCGACCCCGCCGGCCGAATTAAATTGCAGCAGAGCCGGCGTCACGGCTTTGACGTACTTTAACTCGCGCAATTTGTCGGCAATTTTAGTTGGCATCGGCGAGCCGCTGAAGGTGAGAAAAATTTGCGCCGAAGGCGATTGCAGCATTACGTCCGCTCCAATGCCTTCGATGCGCTTTGCAGTTTCCTGCAACAATCCCGAGGTGAGTCCCACGATGAGAATGACCAGCGCCACTTCGACGGCCACGGCCATCACGCCAATGAGCGTGCGCATGGGGCGATGGAACAGATTGCGGACGACGAATTGTCCCATCATGGTTTTTTGGTCTCGCCGTCTTCGCCCAAATGAACTACTTCAACTCCGGTCGGGGCTTGCAGTTTAAAACGATCTGCCTCCACAGTTTCGTTCAGCGTGACTTTACTGACTTTCATGTCCAGCTGATATTCATCGCGCGGCCGCTCTATGCGAATTTGCCGAGGATATTGCAGGGGACCTGCTCCGGAAGTTGCGGCGATTGCGTCAACAGTCACGGATTGCCAGTCACTATAGTGAACGTCGGAAAGCAGCGTGCCTTTCGGCCCATAGCTTTCATATCGCGAGACATTTAGATCCGCGCGGTCGAACCAAACCTTCCGTAGAATTTCGCTTTTGTATCCGCCGCGCAGCACCGTCAACACGTAATAGCGGCCATCCTGATCATCGGCCTCCTCAAACAGGACGATCTCCTCTTTTCGCACTTCGGGCCACAACAGAGCCTCAAACAGATGTTGCGGACGCAAGTTCTCGATCGGCTTTGCGCCAGTGCGTTCCAGAGCTACCGCGCCTTCCACGAATTTCCCCTTCGGAGGAATCGATAACTCAAAAGTTTCTCCATCGCTGGCCATATCAAAAATCGTTTTTCCAACAACTGGCACTTGACCAATCACCCGAATGTCGGCTGGCCTTTCCGCCAGCAGAAACGCTTTCACTTCGTGGTACTCGTCGATAACTCCGTTGTATTTCGAGCCGGTGGTAGTTTTCAGTTCTACTGTGGCGTCCACGCTTTTCACACTGTGCACGTATTCGTTGTAGCGCGCGAGCAATTCTTCCTCGCTAGCATCTTTGACGGCCTGGCGTCTAGCCGTAGGTACAACCTTTGTTGTGGTTACGCCGGAGCCGCCAGCCGCACAGCCGCAGACCACAGCTGCCAGCACTCCCCAAAAAGCCCAATTTCTTCCGGAATTCATGAACAATTACCACGCCCACCAGGCCAATAATTGAATCTAACAACCGCCCGGCGGTCCGTCAAACCGGACTAACGGCACGGTTCGTTCTTAGTCACTGCGGGCGCACCAGGTACACGTCGTGATCCTGAAGAGCAGGCCGAATGCGACGAATCACTTCGCTGGCCCATAACGTTTCGCTAAGCAGCGTGACCCATCCATCTCCGGGCTCGCAAACCGCGCAGAAGGTGTAACGCGAGTAGGCATTCTGGTACGCGTCAACGCCATGTTGCGATAGTTCGCCCTCAAGGGACGGATCGCCATTTTCGGCCGCTGTGCCAACGCGGATGCCGAATGTTTCTTTTTCGAAGCCCTCGAAGATCTGCTCAATTCCGATCGGCAGGGCGGGCATAACCACCAAGCAGCAATTGGCGGCTTCGCGAAAGGCCAGTTCATGCCGCTCGCAGAATTCGCGAACTCGACCGAGGCGGCTGAAAAAATCTACGACCAGAGATTCCTTGGCGGCCAGGGCTGGCAGCGCCACGCCCCAAATCAAGGCTGCTTCCTTCCCGCGAACCGGTTCGCGGTTTTTGGTTTCGAGAAGCTCCATGCCGACGGCCTTGGTGCTGGCTCCCAGGTCCATGGCCTGCACATCCAGGGTGTAGAGAGGTAGTTCGGGCGCCTTTTTTTCTATTTCCGCCTCCACCGTTACTCTTCCTCCTCTAATTCACCGAATTGTTCTTTGAATGCGGGCGATGCTTTGCGCACATCCAGCCAGTTGAAGAACGCGTCGGGGGTCTCCAGCCAGATCCGGAACCAATCGGCAATTTCCTTTTTCTCTTCGCGTTTCTTTGCCTCGACTTTTTGGTTGCGCGCGATCATTTCCGCGCGGCGTTTGCCTAGGCGAGCGATTTCTAGCACTCGCTGCGCCGCCGCAGGCTCTTCGTGATTCTTGAAGCGCCGCCACAATTCATCGAGGCGAGTGAGGCTGACTTCTGCATCCTGCAACGTTCTGAAATGCAGAATGTCTTCGAACTCTTCTTCGAAACGTTCTTCCGCCTCTTCGCGTTCGGTCAATTGCATTTTGAACCCGACATCTTTCAGGACCTCGACGATGTAGTCGTTGCTGGTTTTACCGTGTTCGCCGTATTCGGCCTGCAATTTACGGCGAAGTTGATCAATTTCCGCAGTAGTCCATTTCTGTATGCCCATTTGTCGCGCGGTATCCGCAATCATTTGCCGTTTCGTTTTTGTGCTGTCCGTCATTGTTTGCCTTTATGCGCGGAAGCTGAGGGCTGCGAAGACGCTGACACCGCGACGGGCGATTCAGCAGGCTCGTGCTTCAGCAATTGGTGATACTTGAGCACATTTTGGTTGTGTTCCGCTAGCGTCACAGCAAAAAAGTGGCCGCCCTGGGCGTTGGCGACGAAATAAAGATAATCTGTTTGCGCGGGATGCAGCGCCGCCTTCAAGGATTCCGCGCTGGGATTGCCGATCGGGCCCGGCGGGAGGCCCGCAAATAGATAGGTGTTATACGGCGAATCGTATTTCAAATCTTTCAGTGTGAGCGTGCCTTGGTATTTACCAACTGCATCGAGCGCATAAATTACCGTGGGATCACACTGCAACAGCATTCCTTTTTGCAGGCGATTGGTGAAAACTCCTGCTACCAACGGACGTTCCTCGGGCTTGGGAGTTTCCCGCTCCACAAGCGATGCCAGCGTCACCACAGGCAGCAGGGAAGCGTCTGGCACGCGATCGGGGGCGAGATCTCGCAAGGCTTCGCGGAACTTGTGCACCATCATGGTAGTCAGTTCAGTCGGGGTAGCCTTACGTGGCAGATTGTAGGTAGCTGGGAAGAGGAAGCCTTCCAGAGTTTTTGCAGTCGGGGCAAGATCGAGGACTTCTGTGACATCGCGCGCAGCCTTTAGGAATTCGTCGGCGGGCATGTAGTGGGCGTCTTGCAGATTGCGGGCAATATCAATAATTGTTTCGCCCTCTTTTACTGTGAATGGCTGCTGGTATACTTCGCCGTTCGCCAGCTTCCAGAAGACTTCTTTACCCGTCACGGGATGATCAAAAAAATATTCGCCGGCTTCGAGAGTGCGCTTGGGATGGCGGCGCGCGTAAATTTCAAACGCCAGAGCACTGCGGATGATGCCGTTTTTTTTAAGCAAGTGAGAGATGGCTTTTTGCGAGGCGCCGTGCGGGACGTCGACGAAAACTCCTTCGGCTGTAATCCTGCCGAAGGGCTTCTCGATGCTGAACCAAAGATAGCCCGCGACTGCGGCGGCTGCGAACAGAACAATCAACAACAATATCGACAGGAAACGCACCTACTCTGACTCCTCAGCACTGCTCTCGCGTCCACTCTCGCCCTCGTGCGACAGGTATCCGCGCAGGATCACCATGGCGGCTACGGCATCGACACTGTATTTCCCGTCGCCCGGGCGGACCGCCCTCCGCCGGCCCTCTTGGCCCGCTCGCGGTTTGAGGCTGCGACCCAGTTCTTCTTCTAAGATGCGTTCTGCTTCCCAACTGCTCAGGCGCTCGTCGACGAGTTCGACCGGGATCCCAACTTGCTTGCGAACACGCTCAGCAAAGCCGGTAACCTCGTCGGCCATGTTACCCCGGGTACCATCGAGGCGCAGCGGCAGGCCCACCACAATTTGTTTGATGTGTTCATCGCGTACAAGCTCACGCAAACGGCGCATATCTTCGTTGCGATTGATACGCTGCATGGTCCCGAAAGGTTCCGCAACGCGGACTTCGGCATCGGCCGTCGCCAGTCCAATTTTCGTGCGGCCGTAGTCGATCGCCATGATGCGCTTGCGTGGATGGACTGCGTGTCTAGGCGCTTCGACCGCTTTCGCGAATTTTTCTTTCACATCTTAAGTATAGCGTGAACGCAAGAATTCAGCGGTCGAACGGGGCTAAGGCTGACGGCCGCGGATGCCGGACTGCCAGCCATCCCAGTATCCTAGGGTTTTTAGTTGTTCGGCCAGGCCTGTCTGCTTCAGGAGTTTTTCGATCTCGGCGCGATTCAGGCGCGGGCCAATCGGTTCGACGCGATCGGCGATGCCCCATGCGGTGACCGCGGCGAGGACCGTGTTCAACTTCAATTCGCGGATGTCGACTTTGTCGAACGTATCGGAGGCCGCGTGGTAGTTGAAAAGATAATTTGAGATCTCCTGATTGGCGACTAGCGTGGGCACGCCCTCCAGCATGAAATCGAAATGATCGGTTCCCCATTCCGCGTCGAGGGTGTGATGATCGACGCCCCAACTGGTGAAGGGTTTCAGAATTTCGTTGACCCCAGGTTCGATATCGGCGCGCCCGCCGAGCGAATAGCCAGTGACGCGGCCGACCCCTGAATCGAAGACGATCACACCGCGAAATTTGTCCAGTTCGGCGCGATGGGCGCGAACGTAACCCCATGAGCCGATCATGCCTTGCTCTTCGCCGCCAAACAAAATGAAGCGAATCGTGCGCCGCGGAACCAGTCCGCTGGCCTTGATGGCGCGGGCCGCTTCAATCACCATCGCGGCGTTGCAGCCATTGTCGAGGGCCCCGGTGCCCAGTTCCCAGGAATCGAGATGTGCGCCAAGGACTACGATTTCGTCGGGCTTCTCGTAGCCGCGAATCTCGCCAACGACATTTTCCTGCTCGACTGGCCCGTTGATTTTGTTTGGCAGCACCAGCTTCGCGCGCATTTTCCCGGGAAATGAATCGATGGCGCGTTGCAGGCGCAGGGCATCTTCGCGCGCGAGCACGGCTTGAGGAACTTTCTCGATGGTTCCGTCGCTGCTGTTAGTGTGGCGATACAGAAGTTTACGCTCTCGTTCTCCGGTCCAGAGGATTGCGCGGGCGCCGCCCTTTATGGCTCGCTCGATGATGGCGGGTGGCCGCGAATATTCGTCAAACAGATCGGCCCAAGTGGTGTCGAGGTCGCCGTTCACAACAAGGATCGCACCATTCACCGCTGTGCCGGCTTTCGCGAACTCTGGTTCGCTGCCGTAGCCTACGTTTACAAGAGGCGCTTCCAGTCCACTTTCCGGAGTTGCGGGCGACAATCCAACGGAGACGAAGGAGATTTTAAATGTTTCCGGGCCGCTCAGTTCCAGACGCGAATCGCCTTCGCTCCACGCCGCAGGCAAAGAAAATGTCTCGGTGTGAACAGCAACGCCCGCCGCGCGGAATCCGGCGATGCCCCACGCAACGGCCTTTGCATATTCGGGAGAACCGCTGACGCGTCCGCCGATCTCGTCCGTCAAACGCCGCAAATTTCCTTCCAGTGGTGATTCCCCCATCACGACCGGAGTGATCTTCGACGCAGCCTGCGCGCACGAAGAAGGTTCCGTGGCTGAACAAGCTCCCGAGCCTTGAATCATCTGGTTGGGAGGCAGTGGATCGGTTTTTACTTGCGGCAACTGTGCGAATAGAGGAGTGGCTAGCACCAGCACACAAGGAATCACAAAACCATGGCGAAGAAATGAAAGACTCATCGGGGCTCTCTTTATTCTTATAGCAAATTCTTGGGGAACTGCAATCCCGTGCAGAATAGACTGTGCTTGAGTCTTTTTCACATTGGTCGCACTCTTTCCAAAGTCTTTCCCAGTGCCAGATTCCATACGCAGCGTGGTCCGGGAATGGATAGCCCAATTGTTTTGCAAGAAGAATAATCTGGCCGGGATGGGGGTCCTCGTGGGCAAGCATGTAGCTGAGCATGGTAGTTCCTGCGGGCCGTGTCGGGGTCCAGCTTACGATCGGCAGCGCGGGCCTGCTTGATCGTAGAGCGCGCAAGGTCAAGCCCAGTAGGACACCTCAGATGGGGCGCGGAGTTCTTGATTTAGACCAGACGACTGTTGTGGAGATGGGCGAAGATGGCAGCGAGTGCGCGTCCTTAACGGGGGTTCTTTTGCTTCGGCTTCTACCGCCACGCGCGCAGGTCAAGGTGCTCCAGCAGCAATTGGTTCATGGGATCATTGGGGGGTGCACTAGCTTCTTGTACCCGATGGGCCCTCTCGGAGCGGGTTCCATTCGTCAATGGAGAGAATTGAGCAAGCAATCCGTCACTCGTGCTACTTGCACCATTTCCGTCACATCGTGGACGCGAACAATATGTGCACCGTTGAGAATGCTCGCTACGACGGTGGCGGCTGTGCCCCAGATACGTTCCTCAGCCGCTAAGGGCTCTCCGCCCCGCGCCAAAGTCGCGCCGATAAAACCCTTGCGTGAAGTTCCGATTAATAATGGATAGCCGAGCCTTGCCAGATCGGGCAGTTTCGCGATCAATTCGTAATTTTGCGCGTAGTTTTTTCCGAAACCAATTCCTGGATCAAGCACGATTTGCGATTGTGCAATGCCCGCTTTGCGCGCCAGAGCGACGGACGCTCTTAATCCGGCGCGCACGTCTTTCAGGACATCTTTCGCAAACGACATTTTCTGCATTGTGCGAGGCGTTCCGCGCATGTGCATCAAAATGATGGGAGCATTGTGACGGGCGGCCAAGTCAGCTAAGGAGGGGTCGTGCCCCAAGCCCGAAATATCATTCACGATTTCTGCACCGGCCCCCAAGGCAATCTCCGCGACACTAGCCTTCCGCGTGTCGATAGAAATGGGAATCTTCAACCGGCGGCGCAACGCTTCGATAACCGGCAAGATTCGCGCAATCTCTTCCGTGGCTGGCGTCCCGAGGGAGCCGGGTCGCGTCGACTCTCCCCCGATGTCGAGAATGTCGGCGCCCGCCCGTTCCATCGCTAACGCAGCATCCACCGCGCTTTTCAAGCGAAAGAATTTCCCGCCATCGGAAAAACTATCCGGCGTCACATTGAGCACAGCCATCACGAGCGTGCGTTCGCCTAAAAGCAACGATCGGCGGGCGAGTTTCAGGCGATAAAGTTTGCGACGAGGCATTAGAGTTGTGGGGTTGCGATCCTTTGCACCGCCGGGAGTGGCCGGTTCTGGTGGGCTAGTCTAAATCGAAATCGCGGATGGGCTTGCCGACCGGTCCATCTTTGGCCTTTTTCATGGCTTCTTCAAATTTCTTCGAGAGAATATCTTCTTTGTTGGTTTCCTGGAACCAGGAATCCGCAAATTTGTCTTCTCGCTTTTTCTTCTGCTCTTCCAGAATATTTTGCGCCTGCGTCAGATCGACATCCGGCCCGGGCCTTACCGGTGCGGTGTGCGACAGGATCGCGCCGAAGATCGGATCGACCACCAGTTTTGCCTGGCAACACGGGCAGGTCACGTTCAGATTTTCTCCATCTTTCAATCCCATAGCCGCATTCTACTCCAATTCATTCCTGCAAACACCTGTGCCGACGGGTGGGGCTTTCCGAGAAGATTCCCAGCTATGCTGATGCGGTTGGGATGGAAGCGATGTATTGCGCTGGCGTCGAGCAGCACCTGAATTTGCACCCCTAGCAGGCGAGCTGAAATCCGTTACGCTCGGCAACTGCTATACGCGCGATAAAAAAAGGGGTGCAAATTTCTGCACCCCGAATTGCTCACAACTTAAAACTGCACTGAAAGACTTCGTTAAGCCTTCGCTGGCGAATCGCCATGGGTAAAGCCGGGGGCGGGCCGCAATTCCGGCCGTACCACCTTGGGATCAGCCGCAGTCGCACCTTGAGCAGGTGGTGGCGGAGGCGTCTTGATTTTTTCCGGTAGTGGCTTGCCTTCCATGAGTAAGCGCACTTCGTTGGCGTCGAGAACCTCGCGTTCCAGCAAGGCTTGTGCGATATGTTCCAGCGTCTCGCGATTGCTTTGCAGAATGCTGTACGCCTTGTCATACGCGTCGCTGACGATGCGCTTCACTTCCTTGTCGATTTGCACGGCGGTGTCCTCGCTGAAGTCGCGGTGTTGCGCAATCTCGCGGCCGAGGAAAATTGCTTCTTCTTTTTTGCCGAATGCTAGGGGGCCAAGCGTACTCATGCCCCACTCGCAAACCATGTTGCGAGCGATGTCGGTCGCGCGTTCAATATCGTTGCCTGCGCCGGTGGTAATGTGTCCGAGGAAAATTTCCTCGGCAGTTCGTCCACCCATCAGCACGGCGAGCATGCCTTCCAGATAATCCTTCGTGTAGGTATGCTTGTCGGCTTCCGGCAATTGCATGGTTAAGCCCAGTGCCATGCCGCGCGGAATAATCGTAACCTTGTGTACTGGATCGGCTCCCGGAGTGGTTGCTGCGACCAGCGCGTGTCCCGCTTCGTGGTACGCGGTATTCTTCTTCTCCTCGTCGGAAAGAATCATTGAGCGGCGTTCCACTCCCATCATGACTTTGTCCTTGGCCATTTCGAAATCGATCATCATGACGAACTTGCGGTTCTGGCGAGCAGCCCACAACGCGGCTTCGTTCACCAGGTTTGCCAAATCGGCACCAGAGAAGCCTGGAGTGCCGCGAGCGATGATGGACATTTCAACATCATCGGACAGAGGAACCTTGCGTGTATGTACACGAAGAATTTCTTCGCGGCCCTTCACATCAGGACGGGCCACAACCACGCGCCGATCAAAGCGCCCCGGCCGCAACAGCGCGGGATCCAAAACGTCGGGACGGTTCGTCGCGGCGATCAGGATGACGCCTTCGTTCGATTCGAAGCCGTCCATCTCCACCAGCAAGGCGTTTAGAGTTTGTTCGCGCTCGTCGTGTCCGCCACCTAGGCCAGCGCCGCGGTGACGTCCTACAGCGTCAATTTCGTCGATGAAAATGATGCAAGGCGCGTTTTTCTTGCCTTGTTCGAACAAATCGCGCACACGGCTGGCGCCAACACCCACGAACATCTCCACGAAGTCCGAACCGGAAATCGAAAAGAACGGTACGTTTGCTTCGCCCGCGATGGCGCGCGCCAGCAAAGTTTTACCGGTTCCTGGCGGCCCGACGAGCAGCACGCCCTTCGGAATGCGGCCCCCCAATTTCTGGAACTTTTGCGGATCTTTCAGGAACTCAATAATCTCCTGCAACTCCTCTTTGGCTTCGTCGCTGCCTGCCACATCTTTGAAGGTAGCTTTCTTTTGCTGCGCAGAAAGCAAACGTGCGCGAGACTTGCCGAAGCTCAGGGCCTTGTTTCCCCCGGCTTGCATCTGGCGCATCAGGAAGAACACGAATCCAGCCAGCAACAAAAGAGGCAGGGCGTTTAAGAGAATCAGCACCCAATCGCTGCTGCGCACTTCCTTCACGCTCATCTGCACCGCTTTGTCGTGCAACATCTTGGTAATGTCTGGGGCGTTTTCCTTGGGCACAATCACGCGGAATTTCTGATGCTGAGGCTTCGCGTATTCGCCCTGCAGCTCGTAGCTGTTCGGTGAAAGGTACATGGTGACTTCTTTGACGTCACCTTCATCGACCTTGGCCACAAATTCGCTGTAGCTGGGATTGTCCTCGCGCGTCGTTTGGGTGCTGTTGGAAACCAAGCGCCAAAGCATTACACCCAGAAAAACAATCGAGATCCAGAATAGAACCGTTTTTGCCGTGGAACTGGAATTCACTTTAACCTCACTGTTTACCTATCAAACTGACCAACACTCGGGCTGCTTCCCTGCCGATTGCTGAACACAAGTTTACTTCTTTTCCGTCTTCCGCTTAGTGCTACTTCTCTTAGATGACGCCTCTGCCACCAAATGTTTCCCGCTGCGCCCAACTCCATTCGTGCCAGCTAAACCGTACCCAGCCCACGCTTGGTTAGATGCGGTGCGGAATCCAAAGTAATCGGGTTCCAGATTCACCCGCCGCTTGGAAATCTTATCGAGCAGCACCGCCAGGCGAAGTGAGCGCGGCTTGCTCTCCCCGATGCGTCGCAGCAGAAACTCTTGGGTAATGCCGCTTTCCAAGACCGTGTCGACCAGCAAAACGTCGCGACCTTTTAAAGCAGGCCGATCCTTACTAGCGCTCACCGTCTCGCGGTCTCCGAAAAATACTTCACGCCGTGTTTTGCCGCCGTGCTCCACGTCGCGCACGTCTTCGCGAATAAAATGCAACATGACCGGCGCAGCAATTTCGCGAACCAGATCCGCGCCAAACATGAAACTGCGATCCATGGTGATCACGATGTCCAAGCGGCGACCACGGCTGGCTTGCGTGATTTTCCGGCCCATTTCCTTGACGCGCTCTGCAATCCGTGCCGCGGTGTACTTGGCGACCCTAGCCTTACTCACGATAACGGTTCCTCAGTAATCAGCACAGCCCTTCGTGTATCAGGCCCCACAGCGAATTCGACGGATGGAGCTAGTCCTCGCACCCAAGCCAATTTCCCACCGCTCGTCAGCACCGGCCACTGTAACTTCTGCCAGCGGCTGACAGATTTTTCGTTCAGCAGACCTGCCACTTTGTGAGCTTTCTGATGTCCCAGCGGATGAATTGCATCTCCGGGCTGCCAGTTGCGCACGACAAGCGGGCAAACCAAGCGGCTGCGGTCCAAGACCGCCCCTGTGAGACTAGTTTCTCGCCCTTCTGCGGGCCAGTCAATCTCCCTGAAGTGCAGGAGGCAAGAAAGTTCCACAAGTCGCAACCTGCTGATTGGGGCCTCCAAATCGATTGGGTAAGCGAAATTGCCTGAGCTTTTCCGGCTGGAGGATGGGGCGGCATGCTCAGTGGCTCTGAAGCGCAACACCTGGCGCTCCCGCAGAATCTCGACCCCCCCGGGTAATTGGATTTTCTTGCCGCTCTCCTGCCGTTCAGCGAGATCCACTATACCGTCCACGTGCTGCAGGCTGAGTTGGCCGCCACGCGTTTTCGTGGCGGCCACAATAGTTCGCAACGCCCGGGTTTTCAGTGCCCGGGGTAGTTGCCGCAGCCCCGACAAATCTACAATTACCTCGTGTTTGGTTCGTTGTGTCCAACTTCTGAGCCACTCGGAAATATGTGTTTCCAGGAATTGTTCGTCGTCACCGGCCAGCGCGGCTAGTTGGCAGAGATGTCCCACGACTCCTGCATTAAATTGTTTTTCGAGCATCGGCAAGAGCTTCTGACGAATTCGAGCGCGAGTGCGTTTGGTGTCGCGATTGGTGGCGTCTTCGCGCCAGTCTTGTTTCCGCGATTTCAGATAGCGGCGCAAAGCCGCGCGGCGAACGGCCAGCAGCGGGCGAAACACGATTCCCGTTTGCGGATGAATCCCGCGCAGGCCGCTTACGCCAGTCCCGCGTAGGATATGGGCCAACACGGTTTCCGCTTGATCGTCGGCGGTGTGCGCGACGGCGATTTTTGCAAGAAACTTGCCCTTCGCCAATTTTTCAAAAAAAGCGTAACGTGCGCGGCGGGACACTTCTTCCACATTTCCGCGTTCGCGTTTCGTGCGCGCGGCGATATCCTCCCGGGCCACAAAAACCTCTAAACCGTATTTTTCCGCTAATTTCCTGACGAAACCCTCGTCTGCCTGGGAATCTCTTCCGCGAAGTTTGTGATTGAAGTGAACCACGGCCAGCACCATGCCGCATTCTTCGCGTAATTCCAGCAACAAACGCAGCAAGGCCACAGAATCCGCGCCACCGGATACCGCGACGCCAATCCGCTCGCCAGGCCGCACAAGGCGCCCGATCCCTAAGACCCTATTGAGGTTTTCCGCAAGTTCAGAGCGTTTTTTGGTTTTTGAAATTGCGATTTTTGGGCCTGGTGGCACGTTTTCAACAACCTCACTTTGCCGCGCAAGCGTATCACGACGCAGCGACTTAGAGGCGTGGGGGAAAAGTTTTGTGGAAATCTGCAAAAGGAACGTAACGAAGTGTTGACATTTAGGACAGGTCTGCTACTCTTACTTAGTTGATTGGACGCCACTCTGCAGGACAGGGAGGCTTTAGCTCTTTGACAACCGATACGATGTGCCAGAATCTGTTCGACCTCATTGGAGATTTCGAGCTCCGATGAGTTGAGTGTAATTGAGCGACTAACAATTTTGCTTGGCAGGCTGGCTTGGGTGCAAACCCAAGCTATTTTTTTGCGCCAAGCGACAGGCTTCAAACGAGAGTTTGATCCTGGCTCAGAACGAACGCTGGCGGCGTGCTTAACACATGCAAGTCGCGTGCGCAGTCTGTAGCAATACAGGCCGGCGCACGGCGCACGGGTGCGTAACACGTGGGCAATCTGCCCTCTGATGGGGAATAACCCCGCGAAAGCGGGGCTAATTCCGCATAAAATTCCGGGAACCTCGGTTCTTGGATTCAAAGCAGCAATGCGTCAGAGGAGGAGCCCGCGCCCGATTAGCTAGTTGGTGAGGTAACGGCTCACCAAGGCAATGATCGGTAGCTGGTCTGAGAGGATGATCAGCCACACTGGAACTGAGACACGGTCCAGACTCCTACGGGAGGCAGCAGTGGGGAA
>DATFZN010000104.1:0-16013 GCA_035314425.1 Candidatus Acidiferrum sp.
TTCGATGCCGACGAAGTTCGCAACAAGCAGGCGGAAGTGCTGCACGCCATTCAACCGCTTACCCCTGAAGAAGTGCTCACCAATACGGTAAGAGGCCAGTACGCAGAGGGAGTTGTCGACAATGAGCGTGTTGCCGGTTACCGCCACGAACCGGATGTGTCGCCCACTTCCAATACAGAAACATTCGTCGCCCTGAAACTGCTGATCGACAACTGGCGCTGGGCCGGCGTGCCTTTCTATCTACGTACGGGAAAAAGCCTTGCCCTTCGAGCTACGGAAATTGTAATTCAGTTCCGGCGCACTCCGTTTGTTTTGTTCCGTAATACTGCTGTAAAAAATGTGGAGACCAATCGCCTGGTAATTCATATTCAGCCGGACGAAGGTATTTCTCTTAGTTTTGGAGCAAAGGTTCCCGGCGCGGTGATGCGGCTTGGCTTGGTGAACATGGATTTCGATTACAAAACGTATTTCGGCGTGGAGCATGGCACCGGGTACGAGCGGCTGTTGCGCGATTGCATGGCCGGAGACGCAACCCTCTTCCAGCGAGCCGACATGGTCGAAGCCGGATGGAAAGTGATTCAACCCGTCCTCGATGTCTGGCACGCGCTTCCTCCCCGCGGATTCCCCAATTATTCAGCCGGTTCGTGGGGTCCGGCTGAAGCGGAAGAACTTCTGGAGCGTGATGGCCGGTCCTGGCGCCGCATCGGAGAAGAAGATATCGATGCTCGAGGCCGCATCGCCAAGCACAGCAAGTCGGGTATATTCTGATGAGCGAGCCGGCAAAGCGAAAAGTCGTCCTATTTCCCGACGCTCCACCCTTAGCCCGTCGTGCAGCGGAGGAGTTTGTCAAAACCGCCAATGACGCTGTTGCAAAAAGGGGAGGGTTCACCGTGGCTTTGGCCGGAGGGTCGACACCGAAGGCACTTTACACGTTGTTGGTTGAGGATCCAGGGTTCCGTGCAAAGCTGCCTTGGGACAGAATGCAACTGTTTTTCGGCGACGAGCGTCATGCCGGCCCAACAGATAAAGACAGCAACTACCGCATGGCCAATGAATCGCTGATTTCCAAGTCGCCATTGAAACCGGAGCAAATCCATCGCATCAAGGGCGAATATGACGACACGGAAAAAGCTGCACTGGAATATGAGCAGGTACTTCGCGCATACTTCAAGCTGAAGGATGGAGAGCTTCCTGGCTTCGACCTGGTGCTCCTTGGTATGGGAGATGAGGGACACACACTGTCGCTCTTCCCGGGCACCAAAGCCCTACACCCATCCCCGAATCGCTTCGTGGTTCGCAATTGGGTTGGAAAGTTGTACACCGAGCGTGTCACCCTGACAGCTGCGGTCGCCAACCAAGCGCATCAGGTAGTTTTTATGGTAACCCGCGCGGATAAGGCTTTGGCCTTGAAAGCGGTTCTGGAAGGACCTTACGAGCCTGAGCAGCTACCGTCTCAACTCATTCAACCCACCACTGGCAATCTTCTTTGGCTGGTGGACCAGGACGCCGGTAGTATGCTGAGCGCGGAAATTGTGACGAAATAGACGAACAGGAGAACAACATGGCAACGGCAAGTACCAGTGCAATCGAACAACTCTTAGGAGCGAAGGCCGAAAATCTACTCGGCTTCAAAAATCCCAAAATAGCAAAGGAGCGGCTCCACCTTCCCGGACCGGATTTTATCGACCGGATTTATGCCGCATCGGATCGTAACCTTCGGGTTCTGAACAATCTTCATCGTCTTTTCTTTCATGGGCGGCTTAGCGGAACCGGCTACATGTCGATTCTTCCTGTCGATCAGGGCATTGAGCATTCCGCGGGTGCAAGCTTTGCGAAGAACCCCGATTATTTTGACGGCGAGAACATCGTGAGGCTGGCCATCGAGGGCGGTTGCAACGCAGTGGCATCGACCTTCGGCGTTCTCGGCTCCGTGGCGCGTAAGTATGCTCACAAGATTCCTTTCCTCGTCAAAATCAATCACAACGAACTGCTCACGTATCCGAATCAGTTCAACCAGATTCTCTTTGGCACGGTTCAGGAGGCTTACGACATGGGCGCGGCCGCGGTTGGTGCGACCATTTACTTCGGTTCCGAGCAGAGCGATCGCCAGATCATTGAAATCAGCCACGCGTTTGCCAAAGCTCATGAACTCGGGATGGCTACGGTTTTGTGGTGCTATCTGCGTAACAACGCGTTCAAGAAGGATAAAGACTATCACGTTTCCGCGGACCTTACCGGGCAGGCCAATCACCTCGGCGTCACGATCCAGGCCGACATCATTAAACAAAAGCTGCCGGAAAATAATGGCGGTTATCAGGCACTCAATATTGGCGATTCCAGTTACGGCAAATTCGACAAGCGCATCTACAGCGACCTCTCCAGCGATCATCCGATTGACCTCACCCGCTATCAGGTAGCGAACTGTTACATGGGACGAGCCGGTTTGATCAACTCTGGCGGGGCTTCCGGTGCGAACGACTTCGAAGAGGCCGTAGCCACAGCGGTCATCAACAAACGCGCGGGCGGCACTGGTCTCATCAGCGGTCGCAAAGCTTTCCAGCGCCCGATGGCAGATGGCGTAAAACTGCTGAACACGATCCAGGACGTTTATCTCTCGAAAGAAGTCACAGTAGCCTAGACCGGGTCTCCGGCAGGGGCGGCGTGCAAACGCCGCCCCTGATCCTGCCTTTTCAAGAAATAGCGGACAGTTCGCTTCTAAGGGTGCGGATTTCCTCCTTCCTTTCCCTGCCTCCGAAGCTCCGCGCCGGGGTGTTCCATCTTTCCCAGTTGAATATCTCCCGCCTTCCACGGCACCATAAACCTCCCAGCAACATCCAATCCTTACACGCTTGGGGGAGGGTCTATGCCTAGCCGTCTGCAAGGAAAATCAATCGCCATCACCGGTGGTGATCAGGGCATTGGACGAGCCATCGCCGAACGCCTCTCAGAAGACGGAGCGGACATCGCCATTTGTTATCGCTCCAATCACGCTGGGGCAAACGAAGTGGTCGACGAGATGAAGAAGCTCAACCGCCACGCGACTGCAATCCAGTGTGACGTCGGGAAAATCGCAGATGGCCAACAGTTCATCGCCAAGGCCGTAGAACAACTCGGCAAACTCGACATTCTGGTCAACAACGCGGGTCTTGAAAAGCGCGCCGACTTCTGGGATGTCAATGAAGCGGATTGGGACGCGGTTCTCAACGTCAATTTAAAAGGCCTTTTCTTCTTGACGCAGGCCTTCGTGCGTCATCGGATGCAGGCAAAGGGCGGCGGAAAAGTCATCAACGTCAGTTCGGTTCATGAAGAACTTCCGTTTCCGCATTTCTCTTCCTATTGCGCAAGCAAGGGCGGCGTAAAAATGCTGACACGCAACCTCTCGATTGAGCTTGCACCGCTGGGCATCACCATCAATTCCATTGCGCCAGGAGCAATTGAAACGCCAATCAACAGAAATCTGTTGAATGACCCGGCGAAACTCAAAGCACTGCTTGAGAATATTCCACTGAACCGGTTGGGGCAACCCTCTGACGTGGCTTCGATCGCCTCTTTCATGGCCTCGGATGATTGTTCATACGTGACCGGGACGACTTTCTTTGTTGATGGCGGGCTGCTCTGGAATTATCAGGAACAATAGCGAAAGTAGAAGACTATGGAATCGCTATCTGGAGCGACTCACCGGTGGCTGCTTCTCTGACTTATCTAAAACAGCACTTTTATGTAAAGGAATTTGTGATGCTTGGCCACTGGCTACCTAGAATATAATGAGCGGAAATAAAGGAGTTACGATGCCAAAAGCAGACATCACATCAAAGCCCAAAGTTAGAAAATCAGGAAAAGCAAAAGCACCAACAAAGGAAGAAATCGCGCTGCGCGCCTATCACATCTACCTCGAACGCAAGGGTGCACCAGGCGATCCGCATGCGGATTGGCTGCGCGCCGAGCGGGAACTACTGGCGGAAGCTCGGAAAGAGCCGATAGCTCGCAAAAAGTCGAACGTTAGGTTCATCGCTGCCTAGCCCGAGGCCAGAACGGGCATGAAGCCGCAAACACACTACAGTTTTCCCTGTAGAAACACCGCCTTTCACTCAGCTCTTGGCCTAACTTCCTTTGCCGATGGCAAAGTTTGTTATTCTTCCTAAATGCTTCTCGAGCATCTCGGACTAATTGGCAACTGTCAGGTGTCGGCACTCGTCGGGCACAATGGCGAAATCGTCTGGTGTTGCCTTCCCAGATTCGACTCGGAGCCGGTTTTTTCAACCCTGCTCGATGCAACAGACGGCGGAAGATTTATCGTCGGAGCTGCTGATGGCCAGAGCGGCGAGCAGATTTATCTTGAAAACACAAATATTCTGGAAACCAGGTTTAGGACACCTTCTGGTTCATTCCGCGTAATAGATTTTGCACCGCGATTCGTGCAATTCGACCGAACGTTTCGCCCCACACAAATTTATCGGATCATCGAGCCCATCGAAGGCACGCCGCGTATTCAAGTGGTCTGCGAGCCACGGATAGGCTGGTCCAAGGGCGTTCCCACTAGGCTAAACGGTTCTAATCACGTACGCTTCGAAGGATTCGATAGCCAGCTACGTCTCACTACTGACATTCCCGTGTCCTATCTGAATGGCCAGCCGTTTACGCTTACGGAACGCTGCCACATGGTTTTGAGTTGGGGCGTACCGGTTGAAGAATCGCTGCGTTCGCTTGCAGATCGATTTTTGGGCGAAACACAACGGTACTGGCAACGATGGGTGAAGCAGTGCAGCATTCCGCCGCTCTATCAGGACGCGGTCATTCGCTCTGCCCTGGCCTTGAAGCTCCATTGCTTTGAGGACACCGGCGCAATTGTAGCGGCCATGACCACTTCGATTCCGGAAGCGCCAGGGAGCGGCAGAACTTGGGATTATCGTTACTGTTGGCTACGCGATGCGTACTATTCGCTCGGTGCGTTTCGACTACTCGGCCATTTCGAAGAGCGCGAGAGTTTCATTCACTATTTGCTGAATGTCGTGGGCGGATCTCCCGATCTAAATCTGGCCCCTCTCTATCGAGTCGACGGGACCAGCGGGCTTGAGGAGCGGATTTTGGACAATTGGAAAGGGTTTAACGGGGATGGCCCAGTGCGCGTGGGCAACGGGGCCGCGTCGCACACCCAGAATGATGTCTTCGGCGAAATGGTTCTGGCGCTTGCCCCGGTATTTTTGGATGAGCGCTTTCGCGCCGAGCGTTCTGGAGCAGCACTGAAGCTGATTGAGCGCCTCGCACGCAAAGCCACTTCCGTGACTGGCGTACCCGATGCCGGCATTTGGGAATACCGCACGGAGTGGAAACCGCAGACGTTTTCAAATTTAATGTGCTGGGCCGCTGCGGATCGCATGGCTCGTGTGGCTTCCTTGCATGCGCCCGGCATAGCAGACGAGTTTCATTCCGCCGCCGAACTCATCCGCAAAGAAATTATCGCGAAAACATGGATGCCAAAGCTCAACAGCTTTGTGGCGACTTATGGAGGTAACGATCTCGACGCTTCGCTTTTGCAGATGGTGTACTTACGTTTTCTTCCACCTGACGATCGACGCCTTTCGGGAACGATTAATGCGATCCGGGATGGGCTTTCCAAAGATGGCTGGTTGTTTCGTTATCGTCTGGATGACGGATTCGGATCGCCAAAAGTCGCCTTTATCATCTGTACTTTTTGGCTGGTGGAGGCTCTCGGCGCCAACGGACGCACCGCAGAGGCCAAAGAGGTGATGGATCGCGTTTATGCTGCGCTGACCGGCCTGAAACTACTTTCCGAGGACTTTGAAACAGGGACTCTACGCATGTACGGCAATTTTCCGCAGGCCTACTCCCATGTTGGACTGATTCACGCTGCTTTCGCCGCATCTCCACCCTGGGCCGACGTGCTCTGAGTTCAGGCGCGTGTGAGGGTTGCTGCTCGCGCCGTTTCAAGTAGCTCGGTCGCGTTCGCGCGAATATCACCACGGCCGAAGACTGCATTTCCTGCGACCAGCAATTCGGCGCCAGCCTTCACCACGTCAGTTATAGTGGTCAGGTCGATGCCGCCATCCACTTCGATCCGGTATTCCAAGTTACGTTCCGACCGCATACGCGCCAGTGCGGCGATTTTGTTCAGCGAATTGGGAATGAATTTCTGGCCCCCGAATCCTGGATTTACACTCATCACCAGAACGTGGTGGACAAGGTCAAGCACTTCGGTGAGCAGGTCCACCGGGGTTGCCGGATTAATGACCACACCAGGTTTGCAGCCATGCGAGGAAATTAAGTGCAGCGTTCGATCGAGATTCTGACAAACTTCCTGATGCACCGAAATCCAATCCGCACCCGCTGCCGCAAAGTCTGGAATGAACTGGTCGGGATTCTCAATCATCAGATGGCAATCGAGCGGCACCTTGACCACTTGTCGGAGGCTCTTCACGACCGGCGGCCCAAGTGTGAGATTTGGCACAAAGTGGCCGTCCATGACGTCAACGTGCAACACTGTTCCGCCACCTTCAATCGCCAGCGCTGTGTCCGCGCCAAGTTGCGCAAAATTCGAAGCCAGTATTGAGGGCGCCAGTTCAATCTTCACGAGTCCACTCCTCACAGATGGCTTAGATTATACGCCCGAGCCTCACAAATGGCCGCGTTCTTGCCAGTCAACGTTGCGCCAGGGCACGACGCGTTTCTGCCCGGAACTCT
This sequence comes from Candidatus Acidiferrum sp., assembly GCA_035314425.1. Lineage (GTDB taxonomy): Bacteria > Acidobacteriota > Terriglobia > Acidiferrales > UBA7541 > Acidiferrum. The sequence goes on from DATFZN010000104.1 coordinate 6,700, forward strand.
CCTGTGCCAATTCCAACGCCATCATGACGTCGAGCGCTTGCCGGGGGGTCACCAACAACTTTGCTTTTCCCAATAGCACATCTCGAACATTGCTATAGAAATCGCGCCAATCCCCGCGGGATTCCACCTTCTCAATTACAGGCGTTCCGGCACGCATAAAATCCGCTTTACCCCAGTTTTCTTCGCTTTCCATCATCCAGGAGGCATCATCCTCTGGAACCATTCCATTCCGCAAAGCATTTTCCAACGGATCAAATCCTTTTTTTACGAAACTGCCGTTCGTTCCAAGCACGATGAAACGCGGCCGTGGTGTAAAGCTCAGCATGGTAGCGCACAACTTCGCCCGCATGCCTCTCGGATACTCTAAAAACAAATCGAAAGCATCGTCGCTGCTCCCGCGGTCGCGCTCTATTCGTATATCCGCAGAAATCGCATCCGGCGTCCCGAATAGCATGAAAGCATGATCGATTAAGTGCGGAGCCAAGTCGAATAAGATTCCACTGCCTGGACCCGGTTGTTCACGCCATGCACCTGGCTTTCCAGTTGGGCGAAAGCGATCGTAATGAGATTCAAATCGCACGATACGTCCGAGTTCCCCCCTCTCGAGGAAACTCCGCAAACCCTGAAAATCCGCGTCAAATCGGCGGCTGTGATAAACGGTCAGCATCCGTCCGCACTTTTTGGCGATTCGATAGAGTTCAATGGCCTCGGAGGCCGTGGTCGTGAGTGGTTTATCTACAACAACGTCCCTCCCCGCTTCCAGGCATCGTTTCGCCAGCGGAAAATGAGTTTGATTCGGAGAAGCAATCAAAATCAAGCGAATGGAATCGACGGTCAGTAACTCATCCAGGCTTCTCACGATCCGCGCATCCGGATACTTTTGTGCGGCTTCGTTGCCAGTCCGCTCTAAAACGGCAGCTAAGCGCAGGCCAGGCACCGCGCAGATCACTTGGGCGTGGAAAAAACGCCCAGCCAATCCAAATCCGACCAACCCAACTTCAATCATTCTGTCAGTCCCAATGGTTAAGTCGTAACGCCAATTCCATAGGGCGCGAGGGCAGTGTATCACCGACTCTCGTCAGCGCGGAGCCAAGGGTCACAAGGCTCAGAGTTGGTTCCACGCCATTGCCGGTATATGCTTTTTGCGTGGACAAAAATCCTCAGGCACAGATGGCCCCGACGCGCGGGCTATATCTGGGACTCTTCATCACCTTAGTCGCGGTGCTGGCCTATGCCGCCTACATCACCATGCAATTTTCGGGTATCCGCAAATTGCAGAGCGAGATGGTTGACCGCAATCGCAAAGATTCGCTGCAGTTGCTGCGCATTCAGAACGATCTCAACTCGATTGGCCTGGCGATGCGCGACATGCTTGATCGTTCGGCTCCCTACCCTCTTGCTGCCTGGAGCGCACAATTTGACCGTATTCGTAACGATCTGCAGGTGGCCATGCAGCAGGAAGAATCGCTGGCGAAAGCAGCTCGTAGCAATGACCAGCGTCACTACTTATCTCAATCGCTTAGCCAATTCTGGAACGCCAGTGATCGCATGTTTACTCTCGCAGAGAACGGTTCTGAAGACGTTGCACGCGACCAAATTCGCGATACATTGCAACCGCGCCAGGCTGCACTCAGTTCTTCGGTCTCCCGTCTGCTCGTGCAAAACAACGAGGGCGAGGAACAGGCCGAGGCCAATATTGCTCAAATCTATGATCGAGTGCAGCGGCAACTTTATTTTTTTCTGGGGGGCATCTTGCTCGCGATCATTCCGACAAGCCTTTACCTCATCCGCTACAATCGGCGAATTTTCGCTCATGTAGCTGAACTTTCTTCGCAACGAAGTGATCTTGCTCAAAAATTAATCTCCACGCAGGAATCAACACTCCGCCATATCTCGCGCGAACTCCACGACGAATTTGGCCAAGTGCTAACGGCTATCGGCTCGCTGCTTCGCCGCGCTACAAAAGATGTCCCGGAGAATTCTGCCCTGCACAACGATTTGCAGGAAGTCCGGGAAATTGCCCAATCCACGCTCAATAATATCCGCAGCCTCTCACAAGCCTTACATCCCGTTCTCCTCGAGGAAGCGGGATTGGAATCCACGCTAGACTGGTACATTCCCACGGTCGAGAGGCAGAGCGGCATTGTGCTTCACTATGAGAAGTCTGGGGAACAGTTCGCCTTGGATACCTCGGCCGGAGTGCAAGTCTATCGCGTGCTGCAGGAAGCTTTGAATAATGTGGGCCGGCATTCTGGGGCGAAAGAAGCGTGGATTCGCCTGCGCTTTGACCCGCACGCGCTCGAACTGAAAGTGGAAGATCATGGCAGGGGCTTTGTTTCCTTGCCTGGGCAAACGGGAATTGGATTGGTAGCCATGCGGGAACGCGCCGAACTTCTTGGTGGAACACTGCGCGTAACACCCGTGGAAACTGGCGGTACGCTGGTGCATCTGCAAATCCCACGCGAAAAGGTAGAATTGCATGCCGAATAAGTTGACGGTGCTCTTGGTCGATGATCACGCTCTGGTGCGACGCGGCTTCCGACGAATGTTGGAAGACGAGGAATCGTTTGAGGTAGTGGGTGAAGCGAGCAACGGAGCGGAAGCCGTCAAATGTGCAGAGGAATTGCGCCCCAAGGTGATCGTGATGGATTGCGCCTTACCGCAAATGAACGGCATCGAAGCCACGCGGCAAATTCTTCTCAAACTCCCGGACACCGCCGTTTTGATGCTGAGCATGCACTCGGAAGACACTTTGGTGAAGCAAGCACTCGAAGCGGGGGCGCGCGGGTACATTTTGAAAAATGCCATGGACCTGGACCTGGTCAAGGCGATCAAGCAAGTCGCGGAAGGTAAAACCGTGCTCGATCCGCAGATCACCCGTAACGGCGGATTGCGCGGCGAACGCGACACGGGACTCACCCCGCGTGAACTGGAAATCCTTCAACACATCGTTGCCGGCAAGTCCAACAAAGAGATCGCCACGGAATTAGGTCTAAGCGTGAATACAGTTTCCGTTCATCGCGCCAACATTATGGACGCTCTTGGCATCCACAAGACCGCGGAGCTGGTCGTTTATGCGATTCGCAATGGGCTGGTAAATCTTCCGTGAAGCGTCGCGATTTTCTCTACAGTGCGTTTGGCATGGGTCTTGGTTGGTCAGGGCTTTCTCCTCTGCTGCAAGCCGCTTCTCCTGGCATTCGTTTTGTGGATATTACGGAGTCTGCAGGGATCCACTTCCATCACAACAGCGGCGCCTACGGAGGCAAACTGCTTCCGGAAACTCTAGGCTCCGGCTGTGCATTCCTGGATTACGACGCGGATGGCTGGCAAGATATTCTGCTCGTGAACGGAATGGATTGGACGGGCCACCGGCGGCAGCGGACGACCATGAAGCTCTATCGAAACAATCGTAATGGCACATTTTCAGATGTTACCAGGGCCGCGGGACTCGACCTAGAACTGTACGGTATGGGCGTAGCGGTGGGCGATTACAACAATGACGGTTTCCCGGACATTTTCATAACTTGTGTGGGTCAAAGTCGCCTTTTTCGTAACACCGGCCAGGGTAGTTTTGTGGATGCCACAAAGTCCAGTGGACTCGCGGGCAAAGAAGGATTCAGCACCTCGGCAATCTGGTTTGACTTCGATCGCGACGGGTTCCTGGATTTACTGGTCTGCAATTATGTCCACTGGTCCACTGACCGCGATGTCTTTTGCAGCCTCGACGGGAAAAATAAATCGTATTGCACTCCGGAAGCCTATCGTGGTGACACCTGTTGGCTCTATCACAATCGCGGCAACGGAACGTTTGAAGATGTCACGGCGACAAGCGGCATTTTCGATAGTAGTTCCAAATCGCTAGGGGTCGCCCTCCTGGATTACGATCAGGATGGTTGGCCCGATGTCCTAGTAACCAATGACACGCAACCCAACAAGCTCTACCACAATCTGCGAAACGGAAAATTCAAAGATATCGCCGTCGAAGCGGGCCTGGCCTTCAGCAGTGAAGGCAAGGCGCGAGCCGGAATGGGCGTCGACGTAGGTGATTTTGAAAATACCGGAACGGCTGGAATCATCATTACTAATTTTGATAACGAGATGATCGGGCTGTACCGTGCCACGCCAAAAGGATTTGACGATATTGCCTTAGAAACAGGGTTGGGTCTGGCCTCGCGAAACACCCTGGGCTTCGGTTGTGTTTTCTTTGATGCCAATCTGGACGGACTGCTCGACATCGCGGTCGCCAACGGTCACATCGATGAAACTGTGCGCAACATTCGCGGCAACGTCGGTTACGCCCAACCGGCCCAACTGTTTATAAATCAAGGCAAGGGAAGATTCTATGACGCGGCCGCGGAAGTCGGCGGCGGATTCGAACAGCCCAAGGTGGGCCGCGGACTTGCCGTCGGAGACTTCGACCACGATGGCGATTTGGACGTTTTGCTGACAACCAACAACGGGCCCGCGTACCTCTATCGAAACGATCAACTGGGCGGCAACAAAAGCATTGGCTTCCATCTAATTGGCACGAAATCAAATCGCGACGCCATCGGCGCCGACGTCAAGATCTATTACAATGGACAGATTGCCTCCCGCATGGTGCGCAGCGGTTCGAGCTATCTTTCGCAGTCCGAATTCCCGGTAACATTTGGTTTGGCTAAAAACGATCACATCGATCGAGTGGTGATCGGCTGGCCCAGCGGGGATAGCCAGGAGTACAAGAATTTGCCGGCCGAAAAATTCTTTCAAGTAACTGAACAGAAAGGTCTTATGGAACTTTACCGCTTCTAGTTGTTTCGCACTATAGTCAGCCGTCTCGGTACGCCTTATAAAGTTTCTAACTTGCAGTTGCTTCCTTCGATGGTGAATCTTCGCCGACCCCGGAAGCACCCCAACAAACTCAGCGGCCGGAGGCAATCTCCGGCCGCATTTGTAACTGGGGCGAAACAGGCGAAGTGAGTGGCGTGGGGGAGAACGGTAATGCAACGCTTGCGTTGGCTGAGCGTTTTTGTGCTGGTGGTCACCGCGGTTTATCTCCTCGCTTTTCCATCCGCAACTATTTTCTACGCCGCTGCCGTCATCCTGCATTCAGGGCTGGGCGTGCTCGTTGGTTTAGGCTTGTTGGTTTTTCTCTTCCGCGCAATTGGTAAAGAGTCTTTTGTCGCAAAAATCGGCTGGATATTTTTATTGGCGGGCGCAGTGCTAGGGGTGGTACTCCTTCGGATCGGAACGGCTCATCGTTTCAAGGTGTGGTTGTATGCACACATTGTAGTGTGCGTGCTGTCGGTAATTTTTCTGGCTATTGCCTGGCTATCCGAGCGCGGCCTACTTGGCACAGATGGGTTACAGCAGGCCTTGCGCGTAGCGCTTGTGCTAATCGCCACTGCGGGAATTTCCACAGCCGCATGGTGGGCCCGCGAATATAGCGGCAAAGCCCCTTACCAGGTTCACAATCCCGCGATTTCTCCGCTATCGATGGAGCATGAAGGCGACGGTCCCCACGGGAAGTTCTACCCAAGCTCCGCGCAAACGACCGACGGAAAATACATTCCTGCAGATTATTTCATGCAGTCGAAGGCCTGTGAGCGTTGCCACGCCGATATCTACCAGCAGTGGGAAAGTTCCGCGCATCATTTTTCTTCCTTTAACAATCAGTGGTACCGCAAAAGCATCGAATACATGCAGAGTGTTGCCGGCGTCAAACCCTCCAAATGGTGTGCCGGCTGCCACGATCCCGCCTTGCTCTTCAGTGGCATGATGGATCAACCGATCCAGCAAAATATCAACAAGCCGGAAGCACGGGCTGGCCTGAGCTGTCTCATGTGCCACAGCATTGTGCAAGTAAAGGGCACGATGGGCCAGGGCGATTTCACGCTCGAATATCCGGCGTTGCATGCGCTGGCGGCCAGTAAGAATCCTGCGATCCGTCGCCTGCATGACTTTATGGTGAAGTTGAATCCTGAGCCCCATCGGCGCGTTTTTCTGAAGCCTTTTATGCGCAACCAAGTCCCGGAATTTTGCTCTGGCTGCCATAAAGTCCATCTCGATCAGCCTTTAAACCACTACCGTTGGATTCGCGGTTTCAACGAATACGACAACTGGCAAGCCAGCGGAGTCTCCGGCCAGGGAGCTCGGGCTTTTTATTATCCGGCTACGGCGATGATGTGCGCCGATTGCCATATGCCGATGGTTGCATCAAAAGACGAAGGCAACATTGACGGCTATGTGCACTCGCACCGCTTCCCGGGTGCGAACACCGCCGTGCCAACTGCCAACGAAGATAGAGTACAACTTTTGATCAGTCAGAAGTTTTTGCAAGACAAGCAAGTGAGCGTTGATATTTTTGCCATTTCCCCGGCCAGAACTGACAGAGACAAGCAGAAAACCGCTGGGGCTCCAAAGCAAGAGCTTTCCACAACATTCGCGGTAGGCGAGGAGGCCGATTTGGCGTTGCCAAGTGGCCCGTCGGGCGAAGCGCGCCCGTTAACCGCCCCGCTCGGCCGCGTGGAAGCCGCCGTGCGTCGCGGCGACGACGTGGTGATCGATGTAGTCGTCCGCACGCGCAAGGTTGGCCATTTTTTCCCCGGCGGCACGGTCGATGCCTACGACGTGTGGCTGGAACTGCAGGCCACTGACGAAAAGGGCCAAATCCTTTATTGGAGCGGAAAGGTTGCAGACGATGGCAAAGGTCCGGTCGAGCCCGGCGCACATTTCTACAAGTCATTGCAAATCGATGAGCATGGCAATCCCATTAACAAACGCAACGCCTGGGCCAGCCGAGCCGTAGTCTATGTGAAATTAATTCCCCCGGGCGCTGCAGACACCGTGCATTTCCGCATGCGCGTACCGGAAAGTGCGGGCGATAAAATCATTCTTCACTCCAAACTGAACTACCGGAAATTCCAGTGGTGGAACACGCAATTTATGTTTGCAGGCAAACAAGATCCAGCTGACGGAAACCCGCTGGTTACACCCGGCTACGACGACAGGAAAGTCAGTTTCACTGGAGAACTTTCAAACCTATCTAGCAAAGCGAAAGGCATTCCGGATTTACCGATCGTCGTGGTTGCGGAGGATACCAAGAGCCTTCGTGTTTTGCCGCATAGCGCAAAGCAGCCGGCGCCTGAGGTCGCCTGGTCAAATGAAGATTGGACACGCTGGAACGATTTTGGAATTGGATTGTTCTTGCAGGGAGACCTGATTGGCGCTGAGCAAGCCTTTAAGGAAATTACTCAGATGGATCCTCAGAATCCCGATGGCTGGACCAACGTGGGGCGTGTGCGCGTGCAGGAGGGAAATACGGACGGCGCGAAAGAGGTCTTGCTAAAGGCTTTGGCTCTGAAACCTGGGCTGGCGAGGGCCAACTTCTTTTACGGTCGGGTGCTGAAAGAGGAGGGCAAGTACGACGAAGCGGCGCAGGTGCTGCAATCCGTATTGGCGCAATTCCCACGCGACCGGGTTGTGCGCAATGAACTGGGTCGCGTCCTCTTTCTAGAGAAGAGATACGCCGATGCTGTGGCGGAGTTCCAGAAGACCCTGGCGATTGACCCGGAAGATTTGCAGGCCAATTACAATTTGATGCTCTGCTACACCGGTCTTGGCGATGAAACGCGCGCGAACGACCACAAGGAGCGCTATATGCGCTTCAAAGCTGACGAAGCATCCCAAGCACTCACCGGAGCGTATCGCCAGGCACACGTCGAAGACAACAATGAGCGGCAACCCGTGCATGAGCATGTGTCGGTGCCACTGGGAAATCGTTCGCAGGCCAACTCGCCCAACAAAATTGCTGCAGCAGATGCAAAGCAGCCGAAGAAGCCCGCGACAGGTGCGGGGCGCTAAACCGCTTTGAGATTTCAAGAGTAGATTTTCGGATTTGTTCGAGCGGCTACCATTGCAATCTGTCGAAACCACCCGACGATATGGAGAGGAAATGACTTGGATCAAAACAGTTGGCATGGAAACTGACGAGAAGGTGCGAAACGCAATGATGGAGCAGCGAAAGCTCTATCCAGAGGAATATGCGACGCCAGTAGCCGCAGTTGATCACGGAATAGAAGCAGGTATCGTTCTGTCGCACAGCTTGATTCCACAAGCGATGTATCACTCCTTCAGCGCGTTCGGCGCGATGATGTCTCCCGATTTGCCTTTACGGCGCGATCAGCACGAGATGATCGCGACTCTGGTGTCGGTAACGAACCGATGCCACTATTGAATTGAATCTCACGCAGAGTTTCTGCGTCGCGTCACTTTGAAGGAAGATATGGTTTTAGCACTGCGACTGGATTACCGCACGGCACCCATCAGCGATCAGGATCGCGCCATGCTCCACTATGTAGTAAAGCTGACGAAGGATGCGACGCAATGTAGTCCAGCGGATCACACCAAACTTCGCGCGGTGGGATTTGATGACCGCGGCATTTTACAGATCACCTTGATAGCCTCGTGGTTCAATTATATTAACCGGGTCGCAGATGCACTGGGCGTAGGTCGGGAAGGAAAGGCGGAGAATCTTTGAGAAAGTGTTGGTCTCTTGTTGTTGTATCCGCTTTCGGCTCCGCATTATTCGCGCCCACGCCACCTGCTAGTTCAGGGGCCTCTTCCATAACATTTCAGGACATCACCCAAAAAGCGGGCATCCACTTCGTTCACAACAACGCAGCCTTTGGCAAGAAATATCTTCCGGAGACGATGGGCCCCGGCGTGGCATTTATCGATTACGACAACGATGGCTGGCAGGATATTTTCATTGTGAATGGAACGAACTGGCCGGGACGGCCTGAGACGCATTCCACACCAAAGCTCTACCACAACAATCACGATGGAACCTTCACTGATGTAACGCACAAAACCGGCCTCGATGTCGAACTGTTCGGAATGGGCGTGGCCGTCGGCGATTATGACAACGACGGTTTCGACGATTTGTTTGTCTCCGCGATGGGCCAGAGTCATTTATTTCACAACAATGGGAATGGCACATTCACTGATGTCACGCAAAGGTCTGGCCTGACGGGCCTGAAAGAATTCAGCACTAGCGCCGCATGGGTCGATTACGACAGGGACGGCAAACTCGATCTGGTCGTTGCAAATTATGTGCAATGGTCGCTCCAGGGTGATTTGTATTGCACGCTCGATGGCAAGAGCAAATCGTATTGCACTCCGGAATCGTACAAGGGAACGGCTGTGCGACTCTGGCACAACAAAGGTGATGGGACGTTTGAGGATGCCACCGAGAAAGCCGGCCTGGGCGAGCCCACATCGAAGACTCTTGGAATTGCGATTCTTGATTATGACAACGATGGTTGGCCCGATAT
>DATFZN010000105.1:0-10898 GCA_035314425.1 Candidatus Acidiferrum sp.
CATCGAGCCGTGCCGTGACCCAATCGCTGCTGCGGAGCATATTTCTGGCGATTACCGCCTGCACGGCGTCGACGTCATCCATCAGTGATGGCGGCGAGACAACGCACCCGAGATAGATTGCCGCAACGACAAGAAAAACGAGCAGAAATAAGAACCAGCGACGCTGGAAAAGTCCGTTCGTTTCTCCGTCAGTAGTCAGAGCGTTACGTTCCATTTTTTCATCCACAGGAACAGAATCAGCAGGCCCCACAAGTGATATCCAACGTTTATTTTTCTTTGGAAATGCTGCTTTTCGAGCCATTCAATTCCGTCGCGACGAAACAGTTGCCCGTAACGGGAGACGCCGAATTCCAGGGCGTTCCCTAGCAATCCATGAAGCGGTCCTCTGAGCCATTCATGCGCGGGAATATCGAATCCAATTTTCTTCCTTTTGAGAATGGAAGACGGAAGCTTATCCTTCATCAATTCTCTCAGGACCACTTTCTGTTGGGAACCCTGAATTTTGAGCTCTGCGGGCAGGGACGCCGCGAATTCGACGATGCGATGATCGAGGAAGGCGGGACGAACTTCGACAGAGTGAGCCATGCTCATGCGATCGCTTTTGGTGAGGATGTCGTCGGCCAAGTAATATTTCTGGTCGAGCCACAGGAATGGCGCGAGATCGTCGTTAACCGGCGGCAATTTCGAAACTTGCCCGAGGAGTTCGTCGAGCGATTTCGGCAAAGGCTCTGAAACGATTTTGCTTAGCTCGTTGTCGGCGAACGTGCCATTCCAGTAGACGTGAGCACGCTCCGGAGCCATGAGAGAGCCCTCGAGCATGCGCCTGACTTTATATTCGAAGCCAATTTTTTCATCGGAGACCGGCCAGTATTCGAGCAAAGAAAGACTGGTACGGATGGCCACGCGCGGTAATTTGCGAAGATGGCGGGCGATGCGATTGGCCCTATAGGTGAGATAACCGCCAAAAAGTTCATCGGCGCCTTCCCCGCTGAGGGCTACGGTTGTTTTTGTTTTGCAGAGTTTCGAGAGGAACCAGACAGGCAAAGCACCAGCATCGGCACTCGGCTCATCGGAATAGTATGCGAACTCTTCGATTGCCCCAGTGAGGTCCACGCTGGGATTCAGATCGAGTTCATCGTGCTCGGTGCCATATTCTTCGACGGCCTGGCGAATGTAGGAGGATTCATCAAAGCTCCGGCCTGCGAAGGAGATAGAAAAAGTCTTCAAGCGTGAAGAACTCGCTTCGGCAGCGTAATGCAGAATGGAAGTGGAATCGATCCCGCCGCTAAGCCATACGCCGAGGGGTACGTCGGAAAGCAGATGTTCCTTGATGGCGTCGGCGAGAAGCGTATTAAGCTGATCCTTGGCGTCCTCAAGAGAGAGATCATGAATCGGGCCAAACGGAAGCGTCCAATAGGTTTCGGTGGTGATTTTGCCGTCGCGCCACTCCATCCAATCACCTGGGGAAAGTTTGCGAATACCGTCGATCATGGTCCAGGGGCCCGGAATGAAATTTAGCGAGAGATAACAATCGAGGGCTTCCCGACAGAGTTTGCGCTCGATTTCAGGATGGATGAGTATGGCTTTTAATTCCGAGCCGAAGTATAAGTCCTCGCCTCGCAAGGTGTAGTAGAGCGGTTTGATTCCCAGGCGATCGCGAGCCAGCACAAAACGTTTCTGCGGTGCGTTCCAGATGGCAACGGCGAACATACCGCGCAGGCGCGCGAAACTGGCCGTGTCCCACTGCAAAAATGCTTTCAGTACCGTTTCGGTATCGGAGTGAGAGGTGAATTTGTGGCCAAGTTTCTCGAGATCGGCGCGAATTTCCAGGTGATTGTAAATTTCTCCATTGAAAACGATGCCGATTTCGCCGCCATTTTCAAGGATGGGCTGATTGCCGCCTTCGAGATCAATGATTTTCAGGCGTGCGGCGCCAAAAGAAAAAATGTCAGTGGAAAAAATGCCCTGCTGGTCAGGGCCACGATGGCCTAGCGTCCGAATCATGGCCTGAACTCTTTCCTCTGCAGGCTTCGAATGTTTATGTGTGAATCCGGCTATCCCGCACAAAGTGCAGCGTTCCTCATAGTTAGAAGAGTAACAAAAGATTTAACTCATAAATGGTATACGACATTAAGTGAAAGGGAGAAACGCGGGAATTGAATCGAGAGAGGTTCAGTACCCCGAGAGGCGTTTTCTTGGTCCCCTCAGGGACTTAGCGTGGCTGTAATTGTTTCCTTCCCCGGGAGATTGTTCACAACAGATCGTCCTGAAACAGCAACTAGAATTATTGCAAACTCTTCAAGCGACTCATTTATCTCGGTTTAATCTATTTGGACTCTGGCACCCCGCTTGCTCTCCATTGTTCATCCCAGTCAGATTTCAATCTTGAGGTGCCTTATGAGGTTTACAGGTGGGTTCAGGCTCGCCGCCGGCTTGTTGGCGTTCACTTTACCTGTCGCAAGTGCTTGGTCTGCAAGTCAACAGAGAGAGCACCCCAATTCCTTGTCCGAGACTCCCACCCTAGCACCGGTGGACAGCCAAAAACCTCAAAAGCAACCTGAGGTCAAATTCTTCATAGGGAAGATCTCCAAGATCGACCAGAAACTCGTCTTGGAAGATGCCATCACGGATACCTCCTATCAATTGGACGACCAGAGGAAAGCTAAGCAGTTTGAAGGGAAGATCGTCCGAGTAACTGGAACGCTCGACGCGCAGAACAATCTGATCCACATTCAGGCGATCGAAGAGACTGCTTGATGCTGATTGATCTCAGCCACCGTCGAAGATTCATTCGGGAAGATCTGTACCGGTTTTGCACTAGCTTTTGCTTCCGTTCCCTCCGGAGCAACCGGACATGAGTGTTTCGCAGTGCGTTAAGCGCAAAACACAGCTACGCAGTTCCGAGAACACTGCTTCGCGGCGCTACTGAAGAGGACCCGTGACCAGGATCACGGCGGCTGAGGGCGTTAAACGTTAATCTACTGGGTGCACCCGTCTGAGGGCGCAGCAGTAAAAATCGCGGCGGTGGTTCGCGATGCACGATGAACTGCGGGAGGTGACCAAATGCGAATCCTGGTTGTCTATGAAAGCCGTTGCGGGGCTACCCAGGGAATTGCAGAGCGCATCGCTGAGATCCTTCGCGACCGCGGACTTCAGGCCACGGTACAGCCCGCACACAGCGCCGATGATCCGGCGCGCTACGACGCCGTCGTCATCGGCAGTGCCGCTTACTACTTCCACTGGATGAAGCGTGCCCTCGAGTATGTGCGTCGGCACCACGATGTTCTTGCGAACCGGCCCGTGTGGCTGTTCAGCAGCGGACCGTTGGGAAGAGAGGCAATAGACGCTCAGGGCCGGGATGTCCGCGATATGACGATACCCAAAGACATTGCGGAGTTCCAAAAGACTATCAACCCCAGGGACCATCGGGTCTTCTTCGGCGCGATGGACCATAGCAAACTGCCTTTCCCGCACCGGCTTGTTCTGAAACTGCCGGTGAACCGGGACAATGCGATTTTTCCAGAAGGTGACTTCCGCGATTGGCACGATATCGAAAAATGGGCTGGTAGCATTGCCGACTCGCTAAACGTGTCTGCCGACAACGGCCTCCACCAAGCACACCAGCCCGAGGTTTTGGCTGTCGCAGCAATGCCAACTCATGATAAGCCCTGACTGCGGAGAAGCTTGAGTTCCACTGTAATGCGCTTCCTGGCCAAGCCAAGGCGAACGTCGTCGAACGAGAATGCGATACTGCAAACCTTCGAGCGACCCTGAGCGACCCCCTAACACATGGGTGACGTGACAGGGATCGAACCTGCGACCTCATGCTTGCAAATACAGAAATTGAACTTGGATAGAGAAAAGTCCGATGGCCAGGAGTAGAATGGCGAAGAAAATCCCATCAAAATCCGATTTTCTTACTCCACGCAAATTCTGTTAAGGACGAGCATCACCTCAGCACCGAATGGGATCGGCTAGCACACCAGGGTTACGTCACAAAGTACGTCACAAATTTACGGCCTATCTAAAAGGTTCCGTCTTGGCTATCGCATGCTCTGAGATGGTACCTAGTCGACTGGGAGATCTTCGAAATTGAAGTTGTCAAAGAAGTGCTTTGTTATCACCGTCCAATCTGCCAAGTGGCAATAAAGCCTCTGACGGCACGGTTGCAGCTTCGCCCGGTATTTTGGCTGGCGTTTCTTTGTTCAATTACAAAACACCCATAAATTTGAGAACCAACGTGATGACTGCTGCTGACCAAGCTAAGTTTGTCGCCAGTTGGATAGGCCTACGGGAAGTCAGTACCGCAGTCAGGCCGCTAGGGAGGGCGACAACAAGTGCGAGCAAGAGAGCCAGCTTAAAAACCGTATGAGAGAACGTACCCGGATGACCGAGAATCGCCCGTTTTCCTACAAACCAGTCAATCGCCACAATCAGAACGACAGTTCCTGCTGAGAGTAACGGCACGCCCCGAGCGACAGGGAATTCGGAATAGTGTATGCGTACTTGGCTCACAAGAAAGACAGTGGCGAGGACCAACAAGATTGCAGCAGGTAGGTCCATGGTTCGAGATGAGTCTAGCTGACCATCTTGAAGGTGCAAATAATTCTGCTCTGCACGCATTCCGCCCGATTTTCTCCGCGCGTAGCCGACAGCTTGACAATCTTCCCTGCTCCTATCTCCTCTTCTAGAGCAACCATTTCTCGATTGATTTTGGCATGAGGACTTAGCTATTGGTGTTGGAGCTTATTAAGCTTTTTTTCCAACCCACTCACGCGACCCGCTTGAAATTCAGGCTCGATCGTCTTGGCCAACTCCAGTGCCCTCTCGAAATATACGTGCGCTTCCTGCTGCTTTCCCATGGCGGCATAGATATCCCCGAGCATCGTATTCGTCTTCACCCAATTAGGCGCCAGCGCATGAGCCTGTTCCGCTTCGGCTAAAGCCTCTGGCAATTGTGTGGCCTCGAGAAATGCTTGAGCCTTCTGCGAGTGGCCGAGAGACGCCGCAAAGGGAATATCGAAATGTCCCTCATATACGAACACGCCGTAATCAATCACTGCTCTCGGTTTGAGCGACTTGAACTGTTCGTAAGGATTCAGCGACCCCGGGCCAAACTCATATCCGGAGAGATTACCGGCGCTGATCAAAAAAACTCCATCGACCGATGGTGGTGCATCCGCTGGTTCGCGTATCCACAGCGAATCCGCGGTTGGCAGTTGTTTGCAGGGAATTCCGTAATATTTCGTGTCGATTACACCTTCGCCGAAATACACAAACCAACATTCCTTGATTCCGTTTGCGTCAAGATATTTTTTCGTGGCTTTCAATTGCTGCGCCCAATCGGAGTTTGAATCCGTCAAGTATTTGTAAGTCTGAGAGGGTCCGCCCCAAAGTTCATTGGCGTATGCGATGTATGCGGGATAAGCACGCGTTGTGGAAACGGCCTGAAATACGAGCAGTGCGGCGACTGGAACAAGCCATCGTCGATCGCTCTTGATATAGGCCCATGCGGCACCTCCGGCGAGCACCGTCAGGAACGCGAAGATCGGCAGGATGTGACGTAACCCGATATTCATACCTGCAGCCATCGCAACCAGCAGGTAAAACGAAACCGGAATCGTCAAGAACAAAACCTCTCGAGGTCGTTGTAATTTGCCGCGAACAATCGCCCAAATTGAGAGCGCGAACAGCAACAAAAATGTGAGGCTGGATTTGATTAGAAAAGCAGCGGGGAAGTAATACCACACGCCGTGCGAATAGATTTTGCCAAAAAGGAAGCTCGTGTACGCGTAAGACATGTAGCGCACATCCGCCAGCCCAAATAAGTAGGATTCCGGCAACAAATGGAAGTGCCCCGCTCTGGAAAGTAACTTTGCGTCAGACGGGCTCTGCAATTGACTCACAAATTCACCAAACGAAGGATTCAGTTGCAGAGGGGCGGGCCGGGCGGCGTATCGATATCCGTAAAATCCCCACAGAATCGCCACAGCGAGTGTGGCCGCCAGCAAGATTGCGCGCGTTAATCGCCAAACACGCTGGCCCCGATTCTCTTCGGCCAATTGCCCAGTGAGTTGCGTCTGACGAAAAATCTCAGTGAGCGCGAGGATCAGCAAGATCGGTAACAGGAGAATCGCCGTATGTTTGGACGCAAGGGCTAATCCGCCGCTCAATCCCACAAGCAGGATACGGCCCAGGCTTGGGCGCTTCAGGTAACGGTAAAACGCATACACGGTTGCGAACATAAAACACGAAAGCGCTACGTCCGTAGCCACGACCGCCCCGTGCGCCACGAGGTTCGGATCGAAAACTGAGAGTGCCAGAGACAGAAATCCCGCGCCGGCGCCAAACATCTCCCGTGTCGCAAGAAACACCAGCAAAGCCAGTAGTAGCGCAAAAATTGACGCTGCCATTCGAGCCCGAAACAGCATCGTATTCGCATTATTTTTGAACAGGAAATCCCTGCCGCCAAGAAACGCCTGGAATTTGAAGTTGCGATCTTCCATCGCAGGCAGCTGCAAATCCATCGGAAGCAATGGCAAAGCGGCGACGAGTTTCACCAGCGGCGGATGTTCCGGATTCAGCCCAAAATCAAAAGTCTTCCACGACATATATCCTGAATAAATATGGTTGTCTTCATCCCAGGTAATCGAGTTTCGATTTGCAGAAAGCGCCAATTGCAGAAACAAGACCAACAAAAGCCCGGCGACTCCCGCAAGAATTCCTACGCGCGGACGGTTCAACGCAGACGCCGCCTGCGCCTCGCGCTCAGATCGCGCCAATGCTGGTGGGTTTTCCGCTACATTCTCCGGTAGGAACTTCAGTGCCACATTGCGGTGCAGCCGTGTGTCCCCGGCCTTGTACACGACACCCATGCCGCCACCGCCTATCTCGATGATGCGGTAGTGCGAAATTGTCTGCCCGATCAGCGATGAGGAATCCGGCATTTGGCGCTCATCTTAGATGGGGACAAGAGGCAAGTCAACGAGTTGACACTAATGGAACGCGAACGGAACTCATGGGTCGTTGCAATGAGCGCCCAATGAGTGTCTGGTGGACGTGACAGGGATCGAACCTGCGACCTCATGCTTGCAAAGCACGCGCTCTCCCAGCTGAGCTACACGCCCACAGCGGCAACTGTTATTGATTTTAAAGCATTTGCAGCCATTCGCAAACTCCGAAACCCACTTTTTACCCCCTACTGTGTAAAAACTGTCTCAAAATCCCTCTCGCCAGAGCAATGCTGTGTCAAAACTCCTTCGTTAGCGCGGCGATTGATTTTGTCCAGTGCTTCCCTCTTCATTCGCAACTTCATTTGCGAATACTTCTTGAACATCTGAGAGCTGCCCTGACGAAGCATTTGGATGACCCACTCGTCAGCCACATCAGATGCAGGCAAAAGGAACTTCTTAAACGCAAGGGCTGGACGCGGTACAAACTCCAACAGATGTCAGGCATAACCTACCCAACTCTCCATGCGCTCTTCCACGAACGAAGCAAGGGCTACAGAGCCGATGTTTTGGATAAAATTTGTTATGCACTCAAATGCACGCCTGGAGATTTGCTCGAGTGGCGGCCAGACCGGTTTCCAAGAACTAAGATAAAGAAATAGCAGCTAATCGGGGATCCGCGTACTATTACGAACTTCTCCCGTTAATCGGGACTCTGTGAGCAGTTCCAAGTTTTGATGCTGACAAGGTCTGTAACAAGTGGGGAGAGGATTTGGGCTAAGATAGCGGCGAATTCGCAGGAGGGGATATGCGGGGAACAGTGAGTCGAATCGGGGGCGCTGCGCTTGCGTTGTCGGCGTTGTTAATGGTGTGTGTGGGAGTGGCAGAAGCGGCGGGAAGGGAGACGGAATTTAAAGTGCCGGTGGAGTATTACAAGCTGCCGAATGGATTGCGGGTGGTGCTGTCGCCGGATCATACGGCGCCGACGGTGTGCGTGGCGGTGTACTACCGGATTGGGTTCCGAATTGAGCCGAAGGACCGGACGGGATTTGCGCATCTGTTCGAACACATGATGTTTCAAGGGTCGAAAAACCTGGGAAAGCTGGAGTTCATCCAGTTGGTGCAGAAAAATGGCGGAGTGCTGAACGGGTCGACACGATTTGACTTCACAAATTATTTTGAGATTTTGCCATCGAATAAGTTAGAGACGGCGTTGTGGGCGGAAGCGGACCGGATGAACGGGCTGGACGTGACCGAAGCGAATTTGACCAATCAGAAAGGGGTGGTGAGCAACGAAGTGAAAGTGAACGTGCTGAACCAGCCCTATGGGGGATTCCCGTGGCTGGACATGCCGCAGTACGCCAATACCAACTGGTATAACGCCCACAACTTCTATGGGGATCTGAAGGACATCGATGCGGCGATGTTGAGCGATGTGCAGGCGTTCTTTAAGATGTACTACGCGCCGAATAACGCGGCGCTGGTGATTGTCGGCGACTTCGAGCCGTCGCAAGCGAAACAGTGGGTGGAAAAGTATTTTGTAGCAATTCCCTCTTCGCAGCTGCCGCCGCCCACCGACTTAAAGGAGCCGAAGCAGGAAAAGGAGAAACGGGAGACCAAGCCGGATCCGTTGATCGAAAAGCCGGCGCTGGCGTTTGCGTATCACATGCCAGAACGGAATACGCCCGAGTATTACGCCATGGGCCTGCTGGACCAAATGCTGGTGCAGGGAAACGACAGCTTGTTGTACCAGGAACTCGTGCAGAAACGCGGGCTGACAGCGCAGGTGAATGGCGGAATCAACTACCTGGGGAATATGTTCGATTACGACGGGCCGATGCTGTGGATGGCGGATCTGACCTACGACCCAACCACAACTCCGGACGCGATTCTGCAAGCGGTGGACACGGTGATGGAGCCGCTGCGGAGTAAGCCGCTGGATGCAGAGATGCTGAACCGCGCGCGGGTGAAACTGCGGTCGAATCTGTACGACACCATGAACCAATTTTCGGGATTCGGACTGGCGGATTTGCTGGCGAGTTTCGCACTGTTTGATGACGATCCGGCGCGCGTGACCACACTGGAAGCACAGTTCGCAAAGGTGACGCCAGAGTTGATCCAAAAGACCGCGCAGGAATATCTGCGGCCGACGAACCGGACGGTTTTAGTGGACCAACCGAAGCCAGTAGCGCCCGCCGCGGCGGACAAGAAGTAAGGGAGAGAGCGATGAAACGAGTAGGGATAACGATTTTCGCGTTGGCCGTTTTGGTTTTGTTACCGATGCCGGTTTGCGCGCAGAAACAGACGCCGCCCGCCGGCGGACCACCGAAGGCCTTTACGGTGCCCGCGCACGAAACCTACAACTTACCGTACGGGATGAAGGTAACGCTGGTGCCGTATGGCAACTTGCCGAAGGTCACGCTGATGCTGGTGGTGCGGGCGGGAACGGCGAATCAACCGAAGGACATGCCGGGCTTGGCACAACTGGCGGCAAAGCTGATGAAAGAAGGAACCGCGTCGCGAAGCGCGAAACAAGTTGCGGAAGAAGCCGCGGACATGGGCGGTACGCTGGACGTATCGATTGATGCGGACGAAACACAAATCTCGAGCGACGTGCTTTCGGAATTCGGGCCGCGCGCGGCAGGGCTAATCGCGGACGTGGCGGAGCATCCACTGTTTCCGGATGCGGAGCTGCCCCGACTGAAGAATGACGCGCTACGCCAACTGGCAGTGGACGAATCGGTACCCCAGAACATTGCGGAAGAACGTTTCCGGAAGATTCTGTATCCGAATCACCCGTATGGCGTGGTGTTTCCTACCAGGGAAGGGATAGACAAGACGACGGTGGCGGGAATCAGGAAGTTTTACGCCGACAATTTTGGGGCAGTGCGGTCGCATCTATACGTGGCCGGGCGCTTCGATGCGGCGGAGATGAAGAAAGCGATCGCGCAGGACTTTGGGAGTTGGGCTGCTGGACCCGCACCGACCACAGACGTGCCGGACGAGAAGCCGGAACATGTATTGGAACTGACGGACCGACCGGGGGCGGCGCAATCGACATTGTTGATGGGTCTGCCCGTCCCTGGGCCGAACAGTCCGGACACCATTCCCTTGGATGTGACCAACACGCTGCTGGGCGGGTCGTTTGGTTCGCGCATCACCAGCAATATTCGCGAACAGAAGGGTTACACTTATTCGCCGTACAGTTACGTGTCGAGGCGCTATCACGACGCGTTTTGGGCAGAAGCGGCGGACGTGACGACGCAGTTCACTGGGCCGTCGCTGAAGGAAATATTCGGAGAAATCGAGCGACTGCAGAACGAAGCGCCGAGTCAGGCGGAGTTGAAAGGAATTGAAACGTATCTTTCGGGACTGTTTGTGATCCGGAATTCGTCGCGAGGAGCCCTGATCCAGCAGTTGAGCTTCGTGGATTTCCAGGGATTGGGCGACGACTATTTGACGAATTGGGTGCAAAACGTGAATGCCGTGACGCCGGAACAAGTGCAAAGTATGACGAAGAAGTACATCCGGCAGAACGAAATGACCATTGTGGTCGTGGGAGACAAAGCGAAGATCGCGGAGCAGGTTGCGCCGTACCAACCTTCAGGCAAATAAGAATGCTAGGGGGTAAAGAGCCCTCGAAAAACCGTAGCGGACTGGACGTACCGTGCGACGCTCCTGTTTCCTCACCAGCTTGGCATAATCCACCGGAATGCAAGTAACCGCCGACGGAAACCCAAGCCTGTCGTTCTTTGATGCGAAGGGCAATGTAGTGCGACAGTTGGTGCCGTCGCTGCTTCATTAGGGAAGTTAGTCCACGAACGAGCGGCCTCCTCACCTTATTGTGCGGGAATCAGAACTATGGTGGGCCTCACAAATCTCTCCAGACGGCAGGATGATCGCTTATGTTGTGGCCCCGGCAGGGAGGTCTAGTGTGTTTCAGCTGAA
>DATFZN010000106.1:0-31643 GCA_035314425.1 Candidatus Acidiferrum sp.
CATCTCGATGATGAAGAACAACTACCTCTCGGCGCTGTATCGGCGCATTGCTGCTCGGCGGGGAGCCAAGCGCGCGGTCATGGCGGTAGCACATACACTCCTGGAGATTGCCTATCACATGCTGAAGCGTAAGGAAGACTACCGGGAACTCGGTGCGGATCACTTTGATCGGATCGACGTGAACCGAATCCGCCGATCCTTGGTCAGGCGGCTGGAACGCCTGGGCCACAAAGTGACCTTGGAGCCACTTGCTCTGACCGCCTGAAGGTATTTTCGTAGGAGTAATTCTCTAACCAGCGTCTAATACATCGGACCGAATCACGGTTTTCCCCGAAGAAAATAGGCATTCTCACTCAGTTGATTGAGATCGGTCCGTTCAACGTCGTGAGATGGATCATGGTCGGGCCCGAGCCGAACTGGATACTCTTGCGGTTCTCGTCCCAAGACTTCCGTGCTTCCGAGCACGCGCTCGCGTGACAATCGAACGGACTCGTGCCGTCAGATTCGACAAGCACACCCGATTGATATCCGGTCGGAATCCGCAGCGTCAACGGTCCATTGTTTGCGTGGGCTTCGACCCCGGAGCCGTTCCAGTTTTTGCCGTTTAGAGAAAGCGTGACCGGGCCATTCTGAGCCTGGACATTCAATTTCCCGCTGTTGCCTTCGAGGTCGACCGGGCCGTTTTGCGCATTCAGCTCCAGATTGCCAGTCGAAGACGCGACCGTGATCGGGCCATTTTCGGCGCGAACTCGCACGTTGCCGTCGACACCGATCAGACTGAGGGGACCGTTGTTCACGGCAACGTCGAGGGAAGCGGCTCGGGGCGCGTTGACCAGCAGATGAGCTGTCCAGCGACTGTGCGAAGAGGGCCCCGAGACTCCGAGTTTGCCGTTCTGAAGCGTGAGGTGAATCTCTGAGAGAATCTCTTCCGCGTTTCCGCCCGAAGCCGCGGCCTTGCAGAGTGTTACGCCATAGGTATCGTTGTCCCAGCCGACTACCTGCACTCCACCGTTGTATTCCGCTTGAACGCGCAGCGTGGGCGTTTCTGTTTTCGTGATCGTTTGTTGCTCAGACTCGACGACGGCCGGGCCATGCTCGAAACGAATATGGAGATCGGAGCAACTCCGAGCTGGCTCATCGCCATGGCTGGAACTTGAAGCGGGCTGCCCTGGGGAAAGTTTGGGGACCGCCAGTGTAAGAATGGCCAGCGCAGCAAGACTTGCCCAGATTCGATTGTGTGCATGCATCGTGCTCACCTCGGACCTATAGACGAGCAAAGTGGGTGAATTGTTCTGTCCGATTCCCGAGAAATTTGACATCCTCCCCCGCATTTCTGCGGCGGATTCCTACTAGTTCCCCGGCCGACTGTCGGAGGCTTTTCGGCTCGAGCGGTAAGCAAGGCTAGTCGTAAGGCAGGGCAGGAGCTAGGCCGAGCGAAGAAGCCGGGCGGCGCGGTTACGCAAAGAGGATTCCTGAGTGGCGGCTTGCGGGTGAGCCGGGGCAGGCGGCTTGAGCCGCGCTAGAGGAAACAGTTGTTCGGCCAGTGTTTCGGTAGACGGGAAGCGGTGCCTGGGATCTTTGGCAAGGCAGCCGGCCAAAACATCATTGATCGCCGAAGGCAGAGAGGGATTGCTCTGCGTGGCCGGAAGAGGGGTCGACGAAAGGACGTGATTGCAGACGTTTTGCAGCGATGAACCGGCAAACGGCGATATTCCGGTCAGCATTTCGTAAAGCACCACGCCAAGAGAGAAAAGATCGGAGCGGGCATCTTGCGGCCGTCCGTGAATCTGCTCCGGGCACCAGTAGGCGGGAGTGCCGTAGAGTGAAGTATCTCCGTTGTCGTGCTTGGCCAGCCGAGCCATGCCGAAGTCGGTCAGCTTCACGCGATTGTCGTTGGTGATCAAAATATTGGCTGGCTTTACGTCGCCGTGAATAATCCCGCGGCGGTGGGCAATGGCCAAAGCCACCGCAACATGAGCCGCCCAATTACATGCCGACGGAAAGGGCACGCTGCCCTTCGCTAAAATTTTTTCGAGGGATTGCCCTTCGATCAACTCCATCACCAAGAATGGAGTGAGTGTGGACTCTTCGACGCCCATGTCATGCAGGGTCACAATGGATGGATGAGAGATTTGCCCTACGACGCGCGCTTCGCGAAGGAAGCGGGCACGAGCGTCGCCGCGGGCAAGTTCGGGGGAGAACAGCTTGATGGCCACGGAGCGGTCAATGAGCGGGTCATACCCTCGAACCACGCGGCTATTGGCGCCAGTTCCGAGCGTTTCCTGTACTTGATAGCGGCCAACGTTCACTTGCGCTCCTCAGAGAACACCAATCCTCGACAGGAGGACTGGCAAAAGAATATCGGAAGGGTTTTAAGAAGCATATGACGCGGAAGTTGGGCTCGACATGGTACGAAAGTACCGGGTAGCGCGAAAAAAGACTCTACGTGAAGCCAGCAATGGCCTCTTAAGGGTGAGTAAAACCGAACGAATTCATCTCGCGCGCGATCGGGCGACCATTTTTGAATCGCAATGCGATAGGTGGCGATCCGCACGCCTCTGCGGTCTCGTCCGAACTCGCACTGGACAAAAATCGTTTGCCGGAGAGAATCGCCTGTCACCGCAATTTTTTTCAGTTCGCCGAGCGTAAGGCGCTCTGCGATAAAGATGATCGGTGACTCGTCGGGCGTTGGGAACGTCGGGAATGAAGATTTTTTGGGCGATTGCTTCTGGCGAACGAGTCCCGCCGGGCTCGGAACTGAATTTCTGAGCCGTAGGGCGAAGCAAAAGAAAAATTGCAGCGGAAAAACGCACAGTGAATTGTGTCAAAAGAGTTTAGAGGAACGGAAAAGAAAAAAAGGAGGGAGAAAAGAGCGGTTCCGATCAAGAACCGCACCACAAGATATAGACTATCTAAGAAAAAGTTAGCTAGATTTTGTGATTTTCTCTTGACAGCAACCTCGCGCAGATTGATACTGCGAATCCAGATTCGGGAGACGTGGAAGCGCCAGACGGATCAAGAGTCGGGGAATTGCCTTGATTCGGCAGCCCACGCTCTAACCCGGAATCACCGTAAAAAACGAACGCGTAGTGTTTTGCTCCGCGGAGTTCGTTGGTCGGCGGAGTCAAGCTGTTCGGCTGTGTGGCAGAGTCCACCGGCACGGGCAGCGCATTGGTTGTTTCAGATAGTTTGGGGATGGGGAAGTTTCACGTAACCGGAAATTACTTGCAGAGCGCGGGACTGCAGCACAGCACCCTTGAGCGACAAGGGAGTAAAATGAAGGTTCCTCGCTTTCGAAAACGGGACCTGTTGCGGGGAGGAATAGAATGGCAACGGTGAAGTCGGTTTTGCAAGGCAAAGTGGTGGAAACAATGAATCAGACGACAAGCGCGGATGTTTCGAGCGGACTGGTATTTGAACGATACTTCACCGACGGAAAGAGATCACCGTTCGACGTGGTCGAATGGGAAAAACGAACAGCCCACATCGGAAACGAAAAAGGTGTCACGATTTTCAAGCAGGAAGACGTCGAAGTACCGAAGAGTTGGTCGCAAACCGCCACCAACATCGTTGCTAGCAAGTATTTCCACGGCAAGCCCGGCTCAGCCGAGCGCGAAGGTTCGGCCCGTCAACTGATTGGCCGCGTGGTGAGCTCGATTGTCGAGTGGGGTGAAGCAGGCGGCTATTTCCTAAATAGCGCCTCGCGAGACGCCTTCCGCGATGACCTGACGCACTTGCTTGTTGAACAAAAGATGAGCTTTAACTCCCCCGTATGGTTCAACGTCGGGGTGCAAGCCAAGCCGCAGTGCTCGGCGTGCTTTATTAATTCCGTTCAGGACAACATGGAATCGATCATGGGCCTGACGAAGACAGAGGGCATGCTCTTTAAGTGGGGCTCGGGAACCGGCACTAATTTCTCGACGCTGCGCGGCAGCCGGGAATCCTTGTCGGGTGGTGGAATTGCTTCGGGCCCGGTCAGCTTTATGAAGGGCTTCGACGCGTTTGCAGGTGTGATCAAGAGCGGCGGAAAGACACGGCGTGCGGCCAAGATGGTGATCCTCAATATCGATCACCCGGACATTGTCGAATTTATCGAGAGCAAGGTTAAAGAGGAGAAGAAGGCGCATATTTTGATTGAGCAGGGTTACGACTCCTCGATCGACGGCGAGGCTTACAGCTCGATCTTCTTCCAGAATGCCAACCACTCAGTGCGCGTAACCGACGATTTCATGCGCGCAGTCGAGGGGAACAAAGATTGGTGGACGAAGAACGTCAATGATGGCCAGCCGAACGAGAAGCTGAGCGCAAGGGAACTGCTCGCGAAAATTGCGAATTCCACGTGGCATTGCGGCGATCCCGGCATGCAATACGACACGACCGTGAACCGTTGGCACACTTGCAAGAACACGGCGCGAATCAACGCCAGCAATCCGTGTTCGGAATATATGTTCCTTGATGACACGGCTTGCAACCTGGCTTCGTTGAATTTGATGAAGTATCTCGGGCCCGAGGGACAGTTTGATGTGGATTCCTTCAAGCACGCGGTGGATGTGACAATCACGGCCCAGGAAATTCTGGTGGACAACGCCAGTTATCCGACACCGAAAATTGAAGAGAATTCGCACAACTTCCGGCCACTCGGATTGGGGTACGCAAATCTTGGCGCACTGCTGATGTCCATGGCCCTTCCTTACGATTCCGAGGAAGGACGCGATGTCGCCGGCGCGATCACTGCGCTCATGTGCGGTGAAGCGTATGCGCAGTCGGCTCGCATTGCAGAGAAGAAGGGTGCTTTCGCGGGCTATCGAGCGAACCGGGAACCCATGATCAGTGTGATCCGCATGCATCGCGATGCGATGCGCGGGATCAAGCCGGATCATGTCCAGGGCGACTTATATGTGGGAGCACAGGGTGCATGGGATTCGGCTTTGGAGCTCGGGGAGAAATTTGGCTACAAAAATTCGCAAGTTACCGTACTGGCTCCGACCGGAACGATCGGCTTCATGATGGATTGCGATACAACCGGAATCGAGCCAGACCTGGCGCTGATCAAGTACAAGAAGCTTGTCGGCGGCGGTGTAATCAAGATCGTCAACAACACTGTCCCGCAAGCGCTGATGAAGCTCGGGTACACACCAGAGGAGACCAGCGAAATCGTCAGCTACATCGACAAGAATGGCAAAATTGATGGAGCGCCGTACCTCAAGAAAGAGCATGTGCCGGTGTTCGATTGCTCTTTGGCAACCACGGGCGGACGTTCGATTGCCTGGCGCGGCCACGTAAAGATGATGGCAGCGGCACAGCCGTTCCTTTCTGGCGCGATCAGCAAAACGATCAACATGCCGGAAGAATCCACGATTGAGGACATCGCGGATGCATACATCGAATCGTGGAAGCTGGGCCTCAAGGCTGTGGCGATTTACCGCGACAATTCGAAGCGTTCGCAGCCCTTGAGCGCCGCCGGTAACAGAAAAGAAGAGAAAAAGGCGGCAGTAGCCGAGCCGGAGCAACGGGAACTGTTTGCGCGCACCCAGCGGGAAAAGCTGCCGGTTGAGCGGTTGTCGGTAACGCATAAGTTCAGTGTAGGCGGTCACGAAGGGTACATCACGGTTGGCATGTATCCCGATGGGCGGCCGGGCGAAATCTTCATCAAGATGTCCAAGGAAGGCTCAACACTTTCTGGCGTGATGGACGGCCTCGCTCTTACCTTGTCGATCGGATTGCAATACGGAGTACCGCTGAAAGTGTTGGTAGATAAGTTGGTCAATACCCGGTTTGAGCCGAGCGGCATCACGGCCAACAGTAATATTCGCTTTGCCACCTCCGTGCTGGACTACATCGCGCGCTGGCTCGGTGGACGGTTCCTTTCCTCAGACTACCTGAAGCTGAATGGAGGATCACCCGCAGAAGGCACAATCGTAGCTACCATGGCTACCGTAAACCATGCGCCGCAGATATTGCCGGGAACATCGCACCCGATCTATCCGATACAGGCGACGAGCAATTCGCCGAGAGACGCGCACGAAGGCGCACCGA
The DNA here is from genome assembly GCA_035314425.1 of Candidatus Acidiferrum sp. Taxonomy (GTDB): domain Bacteria; phylum Acidobacteriota; class Terriglobia; order Acidiferrales; family UBA7541; genus Acidiferrum. The sequence goes on from DATFZN010000106.1 coordinate 6,037, forward strand.
CTTGTTCTGAATGCGGCATGTTGATGGTACCGAACGGGGCCTGCTACAAGTGCGAAAACTGCGGGAGTACCAGCGGATGCAGCTAAAAGAAACCCTGGAGGAGAAACAGCGATGAGCGCACTCCCGAACGGAATCGCCCTAGTTGCCAAGAAGACGCCGAACCAGCCCCGAACCCGCGGGTTTCTCCATATCGTGAGACACGGTGCGGGACTGAGCGCATTTTACATTGTGACGTATCATCGACTGGATCGCGTCGGAGCGCGGCCGAAGGCCATGCTTGCCGAGGGCGCTCAGGCGCTGATCGATTTGCTCGAGCGTATTGGAGTGGATTTCCGACTTCGCGAAGTGCGTGGAGCACTGGAAGACATTCTGAGGCTAGGTTCAGCGAACATTCCGGACTTGTGGTTGAGCGATGACGAGATGCTCGAGAGAGGGCTCGTCGAAGGCTAGATTGTCGAGACAACTCGAGCAAAAGACCGGAGGCAATGACTCCGGCCTTTTGCTATTAACGGGGACGCAGGGGCGGGCGCGGGGCGAGTGGTCTAGGGCGAAAATGATGACGGGGCATGAGAGGCGGCGGCACATTTCGAAGAGACTCGCCGCATTGTGGGCAGAGATCTGAGCCGATCTGCTCGGCCTTTAGCCAATGGCCTCGCGCTTCACACCGTGAGTTGATGCACTGAACGGTAGAGCCGGGCATAAATGCCATTTTTCTCTCTCCAGCTTGCCGACCGGCCCACTGTCGATGTGAGCGCCCCTGGCGGCACGGAAAATTCGCAGATGAAAAACGAATTCGAGGCATTCTGTCGCGCTGAAGAAAAGGAGTCAATTAGAAAAGAGTGCCTGAAGGCACATTTTTTAGGAACGCTGTGGAAATAGTGGAATTCTGAATTGAATTAAGGTTTTGTCTCTGCCGGAGCAAGAGTCTCTTGCGGTGCGATACTTTCGAGCTTGGCTTTCAGCTTCGCAAATGCCTCTTCTTTCTGCTTCAGCTCATCCTGCTCAGAGTCCAACTTGGCTTTGCCCTGTGTATCGCGAGCGAAGTCGGTCTCTGAATAATAGGCCTCCTTATCCAGATTGACCAGACGCTTCATCAATTCCACATCGCTCTGTTCTTCCTTAAGTTGCTGTTTCAAACTGGCGATTTCCGCTTTCAATTTCTGGGCCTCTGCGGGAGATAGTTCCGGTTGCCCGGAAGCGGTTTGCGCGGTAGCGGAATCTCGAGCAGGAGCCTCGGCTTGTGTCGATGGAGACGAGGAAGGGTTGGGAGGTGTCGAGGCGGAGGTTGCTGGGCTAATCGAATCATTGGTGATGACTTTTCCGGACTGGACCGAAGTCTTCTTCTGTTCGCGGTTGCTGCGGGCTGCCTCTGCGATCGACGGTTCCTGGGTAGTTTGCGCCACAAGTGGCAGGGAAATGAGAAAGAAACCGGCGATTACCAGGGCAAATGTCGGGGCGAAAGATATGGGCCGCATGGAAGCTCTCTCCTAAATGGGTGCTGGGCCGGACCCTTTGAGCATACGTGCGCGGTTCGGGGTACTCAACAGGGGAGAGCGAGCCCGCTGCCAATCAATTAACGTGGACCGGGTCTCTGGTAGAAGAATCCAGCAAGAACAGGTAGTTTCAAGAAGCGAGGCTAGACCAAGGTTCTCGGCTCCCCCGGGCCAATAGGTCTCAAACATTTCGAAGTTGGAGAGTATGCCGAATGAAATGGAACTTGGTAAGCAGGGTTATCGAACTACGCCAGAGGGGACTTCTGTTCATTTCGTTCCTGTTGCCTTGGCTCCTGGCAGTGCTGCCCTTAGCGGCGGCCGCGCTGCAGAGTCCGCCGCCCACTTCCCCGTCCGGGGCCACCAGCAACAGAGATTCAAGCTGTTTGGAATACAGATTGCCACCCGGGCGTTATGAGAAAGCGGTGGCCTTTGCGCGAGCGGAAAATGGGTTGTATTTCATTTCGATCGGGTGGGGGATATTGAGCATTCTATTGCTGTTACAACTTGGAATCGTGGCGAAGTTGCGCGATTTTGCGGAAGGAGTCGGTCGAAGCAGAGTTCTGCAATCATTGATTTTTATTCCGTGCCTGATCCTTATTCTGGCCGTAGCACACCTTCCGATTTCGATCTACGGACAGCGCTTGGTTCTGCAGTATGAACTTTCGGTGCAGGGTTGGGGTTCGTGGATTTGGGATTGGACGAAACGAGAGTTGCTGACGATCGCTGTGGGATTTCTGGTGATCTGGATTTTGTTCGGGGTGATTGGTTGGAAGCCGCGGACCTGGTGGCTCTATTTCTGGATCGCGATTGTCCCCGTGGCATTTTTCCTTTTCTTTATTAGCCCGTGGGTTTTTGACCCGCTGTTCAATACGTTTGAGCCTCTCGAGCGAAATCACCCTGAGCTCGTGCAATCGATTGGGAAGCTCACCGAACGCGCGGGGGTACCCATTCGGCCGGGGAGTATGTTCCTGATGGAAGCAAGTGCGAAGACCAACGAAATCAACGCCTACGTAACGGGATTTGGCGCTTCGAAACGCGTTGTGGTGTGGGACACCACGATAGAGAAGGCGCCGCCTGAGGAGGTTCTTTATATCGTGGGACACGAACTTGGGCACTACGTTTTAGGGCACGTGTGGAAAGGCTTTCTGTTCTTCGTGCTGGGAATGTTCCTTGGTTTGTATTCTGCGCATCGTCTGTTCGAAGGGATGGTTTCACGGTGGGGGCGGAATTGGGGAGTCCGCGGCCAAGAAGATTGGGCGGCACTGGCCGTTCTATTGCTCATTATGCAGGTATTGGAATTTCTCGGTACACCTCTCGAAAACGGCTTCCGCCGAATTCAGGAACACGAGGCGGATGTCTACGGATTGGAAGTTACGCACGGATTGTTTCCCGGTTCCAACAAAGTAGCGGCCCACGCATTCCAAGTTTTGGGAGAAGTCGATCTAGCCGATCCTAATCCATCTAAATTCATAACCTTTTGGCTCTATAGCCATCCCCCGATAGGTGATCGATTGAGTTTTGCGTGCAGCTATGATCCGTGGACTCGGGGCCAATCGCCACAATTTGTAAAGTGAGCGGCGAATCGCCCGGCAATCAATCAAGTGCTTCGCGGTTTCGGCTTACGTTGGAAAAATGCGGCCACCTTGTGGCGGTTGCCGCAAACGGCCATCGAGCACCAACGTCGGCGATGGGTGCGGGAATCATCGTAGAAAAACAATCGACACTTTGGATTGGCGCAGCGGCGGATCGGGGCTTCGGGACCCTCGACCAGGAGTTCGGCGCCCGACCGTGCGACGGCAGCGAGAAGCCACTCGAGGCCCTCCTCGCGAGCGATGTACTCTAAACGCCAGGTCTCCCCCCGCTCGGTCAATTCGTCGTGGCCTTCGGTGATGCGAAGAATCTCGTTTATTGGTTCAGCCAAGGATTTCACGAACGGTTTCTTGCGCACAATGGAAGAGAAGATGGCCAGCAAAGATTCCCGCAAACGCAGCATTTTCTGTACAACAGAAGCCACAGCTGCGGGTTCGCTCTGGGCCAAGGAGCGCAAACGAGTGGCGCGATCTTCGGTGACGACTCGGGCGTTTGCCAGGAAAGAGATAAAGTCCTCCCATGACAAAGCGTGGGCACTTGAAGCGGTATTGGCGAAATCCAACGCAAGTCGGCCGGCAATAAGTGGCGGAAGAGTGGAAGAGCGGGTGGAGCGCATGCGTCAAGGGGAAGCGGCCCCTTAACCGGTATTCTATACCGGATAGGTTATCTGGTTCTCGCAGGCCGGTAGCGAAACTTTCTGGCAATCTCGGGCGTAGGATTAGTCTACGATAGGGAGACACCTTGAACCCAGTGCAGCCAGAGCAGATTCCTTCCGAGCCGACGGTTCCGCTGGCGACAGCGACTCCTACCAATTGGCTGATCGGACAGGATGGCTTGCGATCCGGCTGGCGCCTTTTGCTATACATCCTGATTGTGGTCGTCAGCGCCGCGGTAATCACGACTGGAATCCATTTTCTCGAGCGGGCGTTCGGCCACGGGGCGCCAACCGGCCCGCCATCGGCGCTGCAACTGCTTCTGCAAGAAATCCTGTCGTTTGCTTTGGTTTTTGCTGCGGCGCTGATCATGTCAAGAATTGAGCAGAGACCTGCCGGTCAGTATGGGCTTCCGGCAAAAGAATTTCTCGGCAGCAAATTCTGGATTGGTTTTTTTGTCGGGCTGCTGGAGATTTGTCTTCTGGTTGGGCTCATCGGCTTGTTCGGCGGATACTCGTTTGGCAGACTTGCGCTATCCGGCGGCGATATCCTTCGTTGGGGCGCTTTTCATTTATTGTTTTTTTTGTTTGTAGGGCTGTTTGAGGAATTTCTATTTCGCGGCTATGCGCAGTTCACACTTGGGCAGGGCATCGGTTTTTGGCCTGCGGCTATTCTGCTTTCGGTGGGATTTGGTGCCGTCCATCTGGGAAATGCCGGCGAGGGACCGGTTGGAGCGGCCAGCGTTGTGCTGGTCGCGTTGCTCTTCTGCTTCTCCTTGAAGCGAACCGGGAATCTCTGGTTTGCGGTTGGTCTGCATGCCAGCTTTGACTGGGGCGAAACCTATCTCTTTTCCGTGCCCAACAGCGGATTAGTCATGGAAGGGCATCTATCGAACTCTCTTCTGCACGGAGCGAGGTGGCTGACCGGCGGAACGATCGGACCGGAGGGGAGCGTTTTTTGCTTTCTGACGATGGGACTGCAATTTTTGGTGGTAGCGCTGCTTTTCCCGACCAGGAAAGAGAACGGCACAGCAGCTCGATTAGTAATTAGCTAAAGCGTGAACCAGGGCGGAGGCGTGGACGAGCTCAAGGCCTTGGGCCGGCAACTCGGGCAGCATCTGCTGCAGAACTTCCAAAGTTTCCGGATGGGGATGAGCGATCACGATGGCTTGGCCCTTTTCCTTGGCACCATGGATTGCGCGTTCAAGTTCCTGTTGGATCGTGGCCTGCTCGTGAACATCATCCAAAAAAGGAACATTGCGAAATGCGGAACGCACGCCATCACGCTGGGCGACCTCGTAGGCCAGCGTGGCTCGGGTGGTTCGACTGTCGATAAAATATAAGCGACGTTCCTCGAGGAGCGGCATCAATTCTTGCATCAGCGCGGCATCGGAGGTTGCACGCGAACCCTGGTGATTATTGACACCTACCGCGTGCGGAACCGTTAGGAGCATCTCTGTCAAGATTCGCGAAACCTCGCGGGTATTCATACCGGTGCGGAGTTCTTCTGTTTCAGGGGATTCATTTGCTTCCGATTCCATCGGCAAATGCAACATGAGTTCGTAGCCGCGACTGTAGGCTTGCTCGGCAATTTCTCGCGAGCGCGCATGATTGGGAAGGATTGCAAGGGTGATTTGGTTGGGAAGGGTGAAGATCTCATTCACAGCGGAATCATCCCCGCCCACATCATCGAGAATAATGGCCAGCTTCGGCAGAGGACGGCCGGGGAGTTTCGCTAGCCTAGGTTTCATGAAACGAGAGAGGAGGGAATTCCCGGGTTTATTGTAGTTGATAGAGAGGAAAACGAGCGCGGTGCCAGCCAAAAAAAGTAGAAGAATAGGAATTCGCCGAGATGCCGGCGACCGACGTTTCACGAGCGAATTAAGCCGCTTTCTTGGTTATGGTTGGATTCTTTAACAGTTCCAGTGCTCTGCGCAACACCAGATCATCGGAAGAAAGCGGACGAGCAACGAGCGGCTGATCTTTCGGCGTAGAGTTAGAGTCATCCGCGTCGTCACCGTCATCGGCCGAGTTCATTGCCGAGTGTACGACTTCTGTGGGAGAAACGCCCTCTTCCAAGATGGGCTTGCCGTCGGCGTTGTAATAATTAGCGATGGTTAGAATGATGGCGGAGCCGTCGTCCATGGTGATCAGCTTTTGCTCAGAAGCGAGGCCGAAGGTGCGATCACCGACCAAATCACCGCGCTTGGTGTTGGCAAGAGAAGCAGCGAGCACTTCCGCGGCACCGGTGGTTGTTCCGTCCATCAAAACCGAGACTGGACCTTTCCAGACAAGCTTTGCGGGCTCGGCAGCAAAATCCTGCGTGGGGATGGTCTGTCCCTTGAGGGTGGTGAGATTACCAGAGGGCACGAAGAGCCGAGCAATCGAGATAGCTTCTGGAACGGAACCGCGGCCACACTCGCGAAGATCCAAAATCACTTTTGTGACCCCTTGCTTGCTGGCTTCCTGCAAACGCGCGCGGAGTTCATCGGTTCTGCCCGCTTCGATCGAGGGAAAGCGGAAGGCGATGGTGTCATTATCAATTCTTTGTACGACCAGTTTGGCAGGAACAAGTTTCATGCGAACGAGTTCGACCTCATCGGGATCGGTCTTGCCGCGTCGAATGACGCCGACCTTTACGCCGGTACCGACCGAGCCGGCCAGGAGATTCTGCGCTTGGCCGACGGACATTTCTCGAGTGGTGAAGCCGGCGACGGACTCAAAGATATCCCCGCTATGAAGTCCGGCTTTCTCGCCTGGGCTGTCGGGAAGCACGGAAGTGACGATAATGTAGCCAAAGCGTTTGCTGAGATTAAGTCCAGTTTCGCCCGTTCCCGGTGAAGAAGTTTTCTGCTTGTACTCGGTGTACTCGCGGGGGGTAAGGTAGCTTGATTCCGAGTCCAAGGACTCCAGGAGACCGTGCAGGGAGCCCGCTTCGACCAAGTGCATGTTGGGTTCGTCGACGTAATCTTGCTGAATTTTCTGCAACACTTCGCCATAGACGACCAAGGATTTATAGGCCTTGTCGTTGGCAGTGCGGCCCAGAACATGACCCAAGCCCACCCAACCAAAGATAACTACCGAAGCGGCCAAAATGGCGACGCGAGCCCAACGAATCATCCCGCACCTTCCTCAAAGAAGAAACCGACACAAAGTATAGCATTGAGATGATGGAACGGGCGGAAGAGTTGGAGGGCCAGCGGCAAAGAGTAGAACCAAAGCGAAGCGGACCGGTTGCCCAGCGGACACGGAAAGAGGCTCGTCGTTGCAGAAAAGACACACGAGAATACATTTTCCCGCTTTTTGTGCTTCTAAGATGTTGATAAATAAAGGTATGCTCTGGCTTTGATTGGTCGACAGTTTGCTACAATAGAAGCACCCGAATGTTGCAGACAACAATACAGAAATCTGTGGGAACCGAGGGAATCGGTCTCCACACGGGAGTCCATGGCACACTGCGGCTGGTACCCGCTCCCGCCGATACTGGGATTGTGTTCCGGCGGGTCGACTTGGACCAGTTTCACATCGAGGCGCACGGATCAAACGTCGCGCGCGTCAGCTATGCCACGAGCCTGATGAAGCAAGGCGTGCTGCTCAGCACCACCGAACATTTGCTGGCGGCAGTTTACTCCTGCGGCATCGATAATATTTTTGTCGATATTGACGCGATCGAGGTGCCTATTCTAGATGGCTCTGCCGAGCCGTTCATGCGACTGATTGATGCCGCCGGTATTCGCAAGCTGCGCCGACAGAGGCGCTACCTCAGAGTACGCAAGCCGGTCGAGCTGGTGGAAGATGGCAGAAGGATTGCGATTTTTCCGGCCGATGAATTTCGTGTGCGGTGCTACGTGGATTTCCCCCATCCGCAGGTGGGCCAGCAAGAAGTGGAAATGGTGGTCAACCGAGAGAGTTTCCGCAATGTGCTTTCGCGGGCGCGTACGTTCTGCTTTGAAAGTGATATCGAGCCGCTGCGATCAATGGGTTTGATTCGAGGCGGCTCGCTGGAGAATGCCATCGTCCTTACCAAAGACGACATCATGAACGGGCCGCTGCGCTATTCTGACGAATTTGGACGGCACAAGGCGCTCGACCTTATAGGCGACCTGGCCCTTGTCGGCCTGCCTCTGCTCGGTAGCGTGGTAGCACGTAAAGCCGGGCATGCCCTGCACACGCAGCTTGTCAGCCGGCTGCTGGCGAATCCCTCAGCATGGGAAATCACCACAGAACAACGTTCCGAAGCCCCAGCGCTCTCGCAACTGATGACTGCAGCTGATTGATTCCCGTACGCCCATTCCTCCTTATATCGGGTGACACTGTTGCCTGATCCGGTTTGCATTCAAGCCTTCATGCGGGCATTGTCAAAAGCGGTGCTCTCACGGGACAATGCTGACCTATGGCAAATAAAGATCTAGCGATTCTCATCCTTGCGGCAGGCAAAGGGACGAGGCTCAAATCCAGTCTTGCGAAGGTGCTGCACCCGGTAGGAGGCCGGCCGCTGCTGGAACATGTGCTGCGAGCGTGCCGACCGCTCGGGGCAAAAAAAACGATTGCGGTGATCGGGCATCAAGCAGAAAAAGTCGCAGAGGTTTGCAAGCCGCTAGGTGTGGAGACCGTGCTGCAACAGCAACAAAACGGTACAGGCCACGCGATGCAGGTGGCGAAAAGGGCCATCGGCAACGCCAAGTACGTGATCGTATTGCCGGGCGACGCTCCGCTGATCCGCACGCAAACCTTGCGCCTGCTGCTGGCGAAGCACAAGACCGGAAATGCGGTGGCCACGATTTTAACTGCGGTGCTGGCGGATCCATCGGGCTATGGGCGTGTTTTGCGGAAATCGGGGGAAGCTGTTGCCGCGATTGTTGAGGAATCGCAGCTAACGCCTGAGCAGCGCGAGTTGAATGAAATTAATTCGAGTATCTACTGTTTCACGACTCGAAAGCTTTGGCCTGCGCTTCGGGAAGTGAAACCAAATAACAAGCACAGGGAGATTTACCTGACCGATGCCATTGCCATCCTAAATGGCAAAGGGGAAACCGTTCTCGCGGAGATCGCGCTAGATTCGCAAGAAGCATTGGGTTGTAATACGCGCGCAGATCTGGCAGCGGCCGATCACACCTTCCGCGAATGGAAACGGGAAACGTTGATGCGCGACGGTGTGAGCATTCAACTGCCGGAAACCGTATTGATCGATCCGGACGTGATTGTCGGTGAGGACACTCTTGTGGAAGCGGGTGTCCAGCTCTTAGGGAAAACGAAAATTGGAGCGCGGTGCCGAATAAAGACCGGCAGCGTACTCGAAGACATGCTGATCGGAGACGATGTCGTAGTGGAGCCTTATAGCGTGATGAGCCAGAGCCGAATCGATTCAGAGGCGATTGTCGGGCCGTTCGTGCGGCTGCGGCCGCTGACCCATTTGAAAAAAGGTGTGCGAATTGGAAATTTCGTGGAGTTGAAAAAAAGTGTAGTCGGCGAAGGAACGAAAGCCATGCATTTGACCTATCTGGGCGACGCGAAGATTGGCGCAAAGACCAATATTGGCGCGGGCACCATTACCTGCAACTACGATGGATTTCACAAGTATCCGACAAAGATCGGGAATCGAGTTTTCATCGGAACTGATTCGGCGCTGATCGCTCCGGTTACGATTGGCAACGGCGCCTACGTGGCTGCGGGGTCCATCATTACCGAAAACGTTCCAGCCGATGGGCTGGCGATAGCCCGCGGGCGCCAAGTGAACAAGGCCGGTTGGGCGGGAAGGAAGCGCCGAGAAATGGCCAGTGCCGACAAGAAGGGAAAGAAACCAACGAACAAGAAACACTAAGGGTTGAGCAGCCCTAGAATTCTTGCGCGGAAATATTCTGCTCTTGACCCGTCGCAGGTCGCGGTTTGCCGTCTGTGGTAAAATTATATTTCCCTTTCCAAGGACCGGAGGCGGAGGATGAAATTTGGAGTCGTAGTCTTTCCGGGGTCGAACTGTGATCATGACGCTTTTTACGCTCTTGGAAGCGTGCTGCACAAACCGGTCGAATTTATCTGGCATCAGTCGGAGGATTTGTGTGGTTCGGATGCGGTTATCTTGCCCGGCGGCTTTTCCTACGGTGACTATCTGCGTACCGGGGCGATTGCCCGCTTTTCACCGGTGATGAAATCGGTTGAAAAATTTGCGAAAAGCGGGGGTCTGGTCCTGGGCATCTGCAACGGGTTCCAGATTCTGCTCGAAGCCGGTTTGCTACCCGGAGCGATGATGCGGAATTCCGGACTGCGATTTATCTGCAAGCCGGTCCACATTCGCGTAGAGCAGACAGATTCACCGTTCACCAATAGAGCCCTGCCGGGGCAGATTCTGACGATTCCCATCGCGCACAGCGATGGAAATTACAATTGCGATGAAGCAACGCACGCCGGGTTAGAACGGCACAAGCAAATCCTGTTTCGCTACACCTCCGCCGACGGCAAGGACGACAACGCCGGCAACCCCAATGGTTCGGCTTATAACATTGCGGGCATTTGCAACCGGGAACGCAACGTGGCCGGACTGATGCCGCATCCGGAACGCGCCGTGGAAGCGGTGCTAGATTCTGAGGATGGCTTGGTGATTTTTCGTTCGATGATCGAAGCGCTTGTCGGAGTCAGTCAGGCGCCAGCTTGAAAGCTAGAGTAGCATGCCTGATTTGTGAACGATCGCACGAAGTTGCGCTCCAGAGAGTCTAGGCAGGGAAATGGCAACCGCGCAGACGGAACTTAAAGTTACGCAAGAAATTGCAGCCGAGCATGGAGTCACCGCCGAGGAGTACCAGCGCATCCAAAAAATCCTGGGGCGCGATCCGAACATCACGGAGCTCGGAATATTCAGCGTGATGTGGAGCGAGCACTGCTCCTACAAATCGAGCAAGGTACATTTAAAGAGACTACCGACACGCGGAAAATTGGTCGTGCAGGGACCGGGGGAGAATGCCGGTGTCGTGGATATTGGCGACGGCCTAGTTGCGGCGTTCAAGATTGAATCGCACAACCATCCGAGTTATGTAGAGCCATTCCAGGGCGCCACCACAGGTGTGGGAGGAATTCTTCGCGATATTTTTACAATGGGCGCGCGGCCGATCGCCATTCTTGATTCCCTTCGTTTTGGTGAGATTCGGGCGACCAAGCAAACAACGGAACAAGAAGCGGCGAATAATCGGCGCATTCTCGATGGGGTCATTCAAGGAGTCGCGCATTACGGGAATTGTTTTGGAGTACCGACGGTTGGTGGCGAAGTGGTATTCGAGCCGTGCTATTCGCAAAATCCCCTGGTGAATGCCTTGGCTCTGGGGATCGCGCGGAAGGAGGATTTGTTTTTCGCCCGAGCAAAAGGGACCGGCAATCCGGTCATTTACGTCGGTGCAAAAACCGGGCGCGATGGAATTCATGGCGCGTCTTTGCTGGCCTCCGCTGAATTTACGGAACAATCGCAGCAAAAACGCCCCAACGTGCAGGTGGGTGACCCCTTTGTTGAGAAATTGTTGCTGGAGGCCTGCCTGGAAGCGATGAAGACGGGCGCGGTAATCGCGATTCAGGATATGGGTGCAGCGGGTCTTACCTGTTCTACATGTGAAATGGCTTCGCGCGGTGGCACTGGCATTGAAATTGATCTGGCAAAAGTGCCGCAACGGGAAACGGGCATGACGCCGTACGAAATCATGCTCAGTGAATCCCAAGAACGTATGTTGCTGGTGGCGGAAAAGGGCCGCGAGCAAGAAGTTTTGAACGTGTTCAAGAAGTGGGGGCTCGACGCTACTGTTGTTGGTGAAGTAAAGGACGGCGAACGATTGGTCGTTAGAGATCACGGGAAGGTTGTCGCAGAGATTCCTGCCCATCCGCTGGCCGAAGACGGACCGGTCTATCACCGGCCGATTGCGAAACCGAATCCGCGCCAGGAAACGGATAAAGACTGGTTTCCATTTGCCAAGGAAGGTATTGATCTGTCGGCGAACTTCCTAGAGTTGCTGGCGTCGCCAACGATTGCTTCGAAGGGCTGGATTACCGAGCAGTACGACACCATGGTACGGACCAACACGTTGGCGGGGCCCGGAGCGAGCGACGCGGCCGTTGTGCGCGTGAAGGGGACCAAGCGCGCTTTGGCCTTGGCGACTGACGGAAATGGGCGATGGAGTTATCTCGATCCGAGAGCGGGCGCAATGCATGCAGTTGCGGAAGCGGCGCGCAACGTTGCTGCTTCGGGCGCGCGGCCCATTGCAGCGACCAATTGTTTGAACTTCGGCAGCCCGGAAAAGCCCGAAGTCATGTGGCAATTCTCCCAGGCGATTGATGGACTGGGCGAAGCTTGTATTGCGCTCGATACACCGATTACCGGTGGAAACGTTAGTTTTTACAACGAAACTCTGGGCAAGTCGATTTACCCGACGCCGACAATTGGGATGCTTGGCCTCATCGAGGATGCCAAGAACGTGCAGAAAATCGCGTTCCGCAACGCCGGCGATGTGATTGTGCTGCTCGATGGAGAAACTGCCATGCTAGAGCGGCGCTTCGAGGAGGAATTTTCTTCCTCGGAATATTCGAAGGTGCTAGGCGGGATCGTGGCTGGGCAACCTCCTGCGATCAATCTCCATGCCGAGCGAAGGTTGATCGAACTCTTGGTGAGCTTGGCGGAGACCGGCAAAGTGCACTCAACACACGATTTGAGTGACGGCGGCCTGGCGGTCGCCGTCGCCGAATCGTGCTTTGCGGCGCGCGGGTTAGGCGCGGAAGTTCAGCTAGAGGGCCCGGCTCCGGCAGAGTACCAGCTATTTGGGGAGGCTGGGGCAAGGGCGATTCTCTCTCTTGCTCCCGAGGAAGTCGCAGCAATCAAGCAACTTGCCGACGCCCAAAAAGTCAGAGTACAGGAGATCGGCAAAGTTACACGTGACAACCTGGTACGCATCCAATATAAGGGGCTTACGGTCGTTTCCGCTCGGGTCGAGCGACTGAAGGACAGGTGGGCAAATTCGGTTGAGCGCGCCTTAAAACTTCCATGAGAGCAAAAATCGCATACGCGGACGATCACTTTCACGATGAGTGTGGTGTGTTCGGAGTTTTCGGCCACCCGGAAGCGGCGAACATTACCTACTTAGGGCTGTATGCGTTGCAGCATCGTGGCCAAGAATCGGCCGGGATCGTTGCCAGCAACGGCCACGATTTGAACATGCATAAGGCCATGGGCGGAGTAGAAGAAATCTTCCAGCCACGGGTTCTCGCAAAACTGCCCGGTACGGCCGCGATCGGTCACACCCGGTACTCTACGGCCGGCGACAAAGCTTTGCTGAATGCGCAGCCGATCATGATTGATTGTAACAAAGGCAAGATTGCCGTCGGGCACAACGGCAATCTAACGAACGCTGGTGAATGGCGACGCAAGCTCGAGCACCGCGGCTCGATTTTCCAGACCAACAGCGACACGGAAGTGATCATGCACTTGATCGCGCGATCGCAAGCGCGGAACTTTTCAGCCGCGCTTGGCGACACACTCAATCAGGTGGAAGGTGCGTACTCGCTTTTGGTGCTGACACCGGAAGAAATGTACGCGGTGCGGGATCCGCGCGGATTTCGCCCCTTGGTTTTGGGAAAGATACCGGACATTGACGGTGGGGACGCCTGGGTAGTCGCGTCTGAAACGTGTGCATTCGACCTTCTCAATGCGCACTACGTCAGGGAGGTCGAACCGGGCGAAATGCTCCGCGTTTCGAAGGCCGGTCTCGAATCGATCCGTTTTAGCCCGCCCAAAAAACACCAATACTGCATCTTCGAGCACGTTTATTTTTCGCGGCCGGACAGTATCGTTTTTGACCGGTCGGTAAATGAATCGCGTGAAATGCTAGGTCGCTTACTTGCGCGGGAACATCCGGTGGAAGCGGACATGATCGTTCCGGTTCCGGATTCCGGCGTTCCCGCTGCGATTGGTTTCGCGTTGGAATCTAAAATCCCTTTTCGCATGGGCCTGATTCGCAACCACTATATTGGACGCACCTTTATTGAACCTTCGCAGGCGATTCGCAATTTTGGAGTAAAACTAAAACTAAATCCGGTGCGCAGTTTGATCAACGGGAAGCGTGTTGTTCTCGTCGATGATTCGATTGTTCGTGGTACGACCAGTCGAAAACTGGTGCGCATGGTGCGTGAAGCCGGAGCGAAAGAAGTACATATGCGGATCAGTTGCCCGCCCACAATTTCGCCATGTTATTACGGCGTGGATACGCCCACCCGAGAGGAACTTATCGCCTCTTCAAATTCGCCGGAAGACATCCGTAAATTCCTTGGCGCGGATTCGCTGGGGTATCTCTCACTTGGCGGATTGAAGCAGGCGGTCAGCGACCGCGAAGGAAGGTTCTGTACGAGCTGCTATACCGGAGTGTATCCCACCGATCTTGTCCAATTAGAAGTCCGCGAAAACGGGAAAGCCCACGAAGTGGTGACGGTGGAACGTGAAGGCTAAGGCACGAACTGCAAGCAAGAAGAAAGCAAGCGTTGAGCCCCAAGTTCCTCTGGCGACGCGCGTGCGCAAAGAAATGCTTGCCTGGGCCTGGGTGATCCTGGCTTTTCTGCTGATCAATGGAACGATTGGGCAGGCTCGGGTCATCCCATCGGGCTCGATGGAAAACACGCTGCTCGTAGGGGATCACTTGATTATGAGCCGGATTGGCTACGATGCCGGCATCCCTTTTACGAACTGGCATGTACCGCTCTGGAAGAAACCGCAGCGCCAACAGATCGTGATCTTCCGGCCGCCATACGGGCACCGTCAGCCGGATTTGATCAAGCGGGTCATCGGATTACCGGGTGAGAGGATCGATGTCCACGATGGTCGAGTGTGGATCGATGGTAGAAAGCTCGAAGAGAACTATACGACGGGTCCTACAAGACTTCCTGCTCCTAGTGAACGGTTACCGGGATTCCAGGGGCTACCGCTTACCGTGCCAGAGAATGAGTACTCTGTGATGGGAGACAATCGCGGCAATTCCTACGACAGCCGCTTTTGGGGTAGCGTGCCACGGAGCGAAATTCTGGGAACTCCTGTTACGATCTACATGTCGGTAGATGCACCGGGCGAGGCCTGGAATGGCGATATTCGCTCGCGTTTTCGGGCGTACGGAAACGCTCTCCTCCATCCCGGAACAATTCGATGGAAGAGACTGTTTGAAACCTTCCGCTAATTCTTTTTTGGACCAAGCTGCAAGAAGCGATCTTCGGTCCCAATCTAAGTTAGGTGATGCGTGAAATCTGATTCAACGAAAGAAAAGAAGAACAAAGAAACAGAACGAGCGGCCGAAGTCCCCATGAGCGTGAAAGTGAAGAGCGAGATCATCGCCTGGTTTTGGGTGATCCTGGCTTTCATGCTGATCAACGGCACGCTAGGCCAAGCCCGCGTGATTCCTTCGGCTTCCATGGAAAACACGCTACTGATCGGAGACCACTTGATCATGAGCCGGCTGGGGTACGATGCCGGCATACCGTTTACGAATCTCCATGTGCCGTTGTGGAAAAATCCCAAGCGCCAGCAGATCATCATTTTCAAGCCACCCTACGACAGTTCGTTGCCTGATTACGTGAAGCGTGTCATTGGATTGCCTGGCGAAACAGTTGACGTGCACGACGGTGCGGTATGGATCGATGGAAAAAAACTGGAGGAAAACTACACAATTGGTCGTACTGAGGCGCCAACTCGTTCCCAATTGATCGGGGATTTCGCCGGCTTGCCGTATAAGGTGCCCGAAAACTGCTATTTCGTCATGGGGGATAACCGCGAGAATTCCTTGGACAGCCGCTATTGGGGATGTGTGCCGCGCAATGATATCCTCGGCACACCTGTGCTGATCTATATGTCGCTCGACGCACCACGGGACGCGTGGAACGGAGATATCGGAGCGCGGTTTTTAGCATACGGGAATGCGTTGCTTCACCCCGGCACTGTGCGCTGGCGTCGTCTCTTCCATTTGTTTTAAGCTGTACCTAGCCGGATCCACGAGTTACCCGGTGCACTCTTCCTAGAGTCCCAAAGAGTGGGTCATGATGGGTGGCTCGTCCGCGCTTGCTGCTCACTGTTCCTCCAGTGCTAAGCAGCCAGGCTTTTCACAATTGTAATAATTCGTTTGAGCCCGGTAAGGCGGCAAACCATGAAATACGCCGAAGCAGGAGTCAACATTGCTGTCGCCGACGATGCCAAACAGCGCATCCGGCATTTAGCCAGCCGCACGTTCACGCCCGCGGTGTTGGGAGGAATTGGAGGATTTGGCGGATTGTTCGCTCTCGATTCGAAAAAATGGAAAGAGCCCGTGTTGGTTTCCAGCGCGGATGGTGTCGGCACGAAATTAAAGGTCGCTATGGCGATGGGAGTCCACTCGACTGTCGGGGGCGATCTGGTGAATCATTGCGTGAATGACATTCTGGTCCAAGGAGCTGAGCCGCTGTTCTTTCTCGATTATCTGGCGATGGGCAAATTGGATCCGGCGGTTGTCGAACAACTTGTGGATGGCATGAGCCGTTCGTGCCGCAAAGTTGCCTGCGCGCTAATTGGTGGCGAGACCGCGGAGATGCCCGGATTTTACCCACCGGGTGAATATGATCTTGCGGGGTTCATCGTGGGGATCGTCGAACGCAAAAAGTTGCTGACGGGAAAAGCAGTGAAGCCCGGCGACACGCTTCTGGGATTGCCCTCAGCCGGACTCCACACCAATGGCTACTCGCTCGCCAGAAAATTGATTTTCGAAGTGGCCAAACACAAGCCCGACACATACGTGGCTGAAGTAGGTAACAAAATCGGAGCGGAACTTCTTCGCCCCCACGTGTGCTACGCGCCGGCGCTAAAGAATATTCTGGCCAAAGGCTG
Source organism: Candidatus Acidiferrum sp. (assembly GCA_035314425.1). Taxonomy (GTDB): domain Bacteria; phylum Acidobacteriota; class Terriglobia; order Acidiferrales; family UBA7541; genus Acidiferrum. The sequence continues at coordinate 22,631 of DATFZN010000106.1, forward strand.
GGTGTCGGCTCTCGCGCACATAACCGGCGGGGGGATTCCCGGGAATCTTCCTCGGGTTTTGCCTAGCGGGGTTAAAGCGACGGTAGATCTCGATACTTGGCCGATTCCGCTTATTTTTAAGTATCTTGCCAAGATTGGCGAGATGGACTCGGATGAACTGCTGCAATCGTTCAATATGGGCGTAGGAATGATTGTCAGCGTGCCTGCAGCCTACGTAAAAGAGGTGGAAGCGGATCTAAAGCGGCGGCGAGAAAAGTTCTTTCGCATTGGCCGGATTGAAAAGGGAGATACCGGAAAGGCTCGCGTGGTATATTCCGGCGCGCTGAACCTCTAATTATTGGCGGATCTGCTCGGTGCGTCATTTTGTTCACCTCTAGAGGTGTGCTAACGTTTTTTTCGTAATGAACAAGCGAATTGGTGTGCTACTCAGCGGAAGGGGATCGAATTTTGAAGCCCTCGCCCAGAGTGTGTCCAAGCAACACATTCCCAATGCGAAAATTGTCATTGTCATCAGCAATAAGCCCGATGCGGCCGGTCTTGAGCGCGCGCGTGCGCTGGGCATACCCTCCTTGGCGATTGCTTCAAAGGGGTTAGAAAGAGAAGCCTTCGATCGCAAAGTCGTTGCGGCACTCCAGGAACAGAACGTGGATTTAATCTGCCTAGCAGGTTACATGAGACTGCTTTCGCCTTTTTTCATCGCCGCATTCCCGCAACGGATTTTGAACATTCATCCTTCCTTGCTGCCATCGTTTCCGGGCCTCGAGTCGCAAAGACAGGCACTCGAGTACGGGGTGAAATTCGCCGGTTGCACGGTTCATTTTGTCGATGAGAATCTGGACGCCGGACCGATCGTCCTGCAAGCGGCAGTTCCTGTTTTTGACCAAGACGATGAGCATGCCCTTTCCGAGCGCATCCTCAAAGAAGAACACCGTATTTACACCGAAGCCGTGAAAATCGTCTTAGAAGGCAAGTACAGCATTGTAGGGCGCCGGGTGATCAGAAAATGACCAGAATCTCTCGACGTCTGAAAATTGTGGCGTTGCTTCGATTTCCCTGCGCGATAGGCTTGCTGGCCTGTCCGCCGATTTATGCGCAACTAAAGAGTGGCACCTGCAATGAATACCGCGGCACACTGGGGAAGAGCACTCAGATTGGCATGAGTTTGTATGCCAAAGATCAGGAATTGGCGGGATCTTATTTTTATAAGAAGAATTTAATGGACATTCCCTTGGCTGGGAAATATACGGCTGCGCGCGACATCTCGTTGTTTGAAACCGATTCGGCAAATCAGCCGCGAGGCGTGTTCGAGTTGCAGTTCCCCGAACACGATCCTCATTTTCAAACTGCCGACTCCTTGCAAGCTGAAGTGCTGCAGGGCAAGTGGACAAGCACCGACGGCAAGGGAAGCTATCCGGTATATTTGCAGCTCGACCACCAATGCGTGCCGCCAGGGCAGAGTCGTTATGGAGCCGCAGGCGCGACAAGTGACGCGGATGTAGAGAAAAATGCCCAGGCATTTTATGCCGCAGTCGTCGCCGGAGACCGAGCGAGCGCGGCAAAATATGTGGCTTATCCGGCCACCTACTTCGACAGAGGGAAGGAAATCAAGATCAGCAGCTCCGCAGAATTCTTGAAGGTCTACGACCAAATTTTCACGCCTGCACTTATCGCGCAAATTGCCAAAAGCATTCCTCACCATATGTTCGTGAATACGCAAGGGATCATGATCGCGGATGGGAAAGTCTGGTTTGACGCAGATGGAAAGGCGAGACAGTTCAACAATCAAGCCCAATGATGAGCGAAGCTAAATTCAAGCCCGTTGACGAGCAGCTTGCCTACCTGAAAAAGGGCGTTTCCGAAATTATTCCCGAAGGAGAATTGCGGACGAAACTAGAAAAATCCCAGAAGAGCGGGAAACCTCTGCGGGTAAAACTGGGGGTCGATCCCACCGCGCCCGACATCCATCTCGGTCATACGGTGGTGATTCGCAAACTGAAGCATTTTCAGGAGATGGGCCACACGGCGGTTTTTTTGATCGGCGATTTTACGGCCATGGTCGGCGATCCGACGGGACAGTCTGAAACGCGCCCGCCACTGACAAGGGAACAAGTGAAGGTGAACGCGGAAACGTATCTCGAGCAAGTGTTCCGGATACTGGATCGCAGTAAGACGGAAGTGCGCTACAACAGCGAATGGCTGGAAAAATTAAGCAGCTACGATATCGTCCGTCTTTGTGCCAAATATCGAGTGGCGCGCATGTTGGAACGCGAGGATTTTCGCACCCGGCTTTCCAATCAGCAGCCCATTTCCGTTCACGAATTTCTCTATCCATTGTTAGTAGCCTATGACTCCGTTGTGCTGGAGGCAGATGTGGAGTTAGGTGCGACCGAGCAAAAATTCAATCTGCTGATCGGACGAGAGATACAGCGTGAATACAACCAGGAGTTGCAGGTTGCAGTGATGATGCCGATTCTCGTGGGCCTGGATGGGCAGCGAAAGATGTCTAAGAGTCTTGGTAATTATGTAGGGATTACCGAGGCGCCACAGGAAATGTTCGGCAAAATGATGTCGATTCCAGACGAACTGATGTGGTCCTACTACGAACTGGTGACCGATCGCACGCCAGAGCAGATTGCCCTGTTGAAGGAGGAGGTCATAAGTGGCAGAGTGCATCCGATCGACGCGAAGATGCGCCTTGCGGAAGAGGTTGTCTCTGGCTTCCAGGGAGCCGATGCTGCGCAGAAGGCGGCGGAAAACTTCCAACGGGTCTTTCGCGATCGCCAGGCACCACAAGAAATGAAAGAAATTCGGATGAAGATAGTGCCCGGGGGATTGGAAAAGTGGTCGAAAATCTTGACGGTACTGGGACTCGTTCCGTCCGGTGCAGAAGCGGAACGGCTAATCAAACAAGGTGGTTTTGAAATCGATGGAAAGACGGTTCAGGACCCAACCTCCAAGCTGAATTTAGATGAATGGGCTATCTATCATCTAAAAGTAGGGAAGAAGAAGTTTTTACGCATTGTGGTCGAGTAACCGGCTGACTTGTCCGCGGTCAAGTAAGCACATTTTTCACTAAGCCCAAAACATGCTGGGCGATGGCAGTTGCTGCCGTCAATCCCGGAGATTCAATTCCAATCAATTGAATCGCCTGTGGTACGTCGCGGTCTGGTTCAATCACAAAATCAACAAAGCCAACCATTCCCGGCGACAACAGTTTTGGACGCAAGCCGGTATAGGCAAGTTGTAGATCGCTTGCCCTCAGTTCTGGAAGCAGGGTCTTTGCATCCTCGGCAAAATCGGCGATTGTCAACCGGTCCCGTTCGTAATTTTCCTTGCCGTCGACATAAGTCGCTGTAGGCCCAACCAACACTGTGCCCCATAAAGTCTTGGTCAAGTGCAGCCCGAGTGACAGTCCATCGTGACGAGGCAGGGGATAAACAAGATCGCGAACTAATTCCGCGCGTTGACCGCGAATCTCGCAATATTCTCCACGTACCGGGTATATTTTCCAGGGTCGCGGTCCCAGCAACTGCGCAACTTCGTCCGCATACAATCCGGCGGCATTGATTACGCAACGAGCCTCGATCGTCTCTGTTTCGAACGACTTTTCGTCGCCAATACGCAAACCAACGCGAATAAGATCGTTTTTTGCTTCCAAAGATTCAACCTTGGCGTAATTTACAAGATTGGCGCCGCGAGTTTCGGCTACGCGGACAAACGCATGGACGAGTTCTTCGGCCGAGCAGATGCCGGTCGAGGGCACTTCCAGAGCAGAGAAGCCCTGAACGTGCGGTTCTTTTTCGCGAATTGCCGCAGCTTCAATGATTCGCAGACCTTCGACGCCATTGTCCTCACCCTTTTTCTTCAGGGCCAGGAGCTTGTCTTGCTCCTGCGCATCTTTTGCCACCACCAATTTTCCAGTTGTTTTGTACGGAACATTGTGCTTCTTGCAAAATTCTTTCGTGAGCCTGTTACCCACTACGCAAAGGCGAGCTTTCAGCGAATCCTTGTTGTAGTAAATGCCGGAATGGATCACGCCGCTATTACGCGTGCTAGTGGCCATGCCAAACTTTGGGTATTGTTCGACGAGGTATATGTCTTGCCAAACGCGCGAGACAGCCTCGGCGACGGCGCACCCCACTACGCCGCCGCCGATAATTAGAACGTTGGCCTGGTCCATGACCCCATAGAATACCTGACTATGCCTGGCTGCAAATTATTGTTTGTGGCCGATTTCGTCAGGAATGCCGGCAATGTTCGAGCCTTCGATCGTGGGCGGCAAAATTGGCGAGTTGCGTTTCTTGGTTGCCATTCTTCCACAGAGAGGCCCTTCCGTATTGGCCGTCTCTATTGGTCGCCTAAGACTAAGGCGCGGGTTCGACTGGCAAGGGTGGCAACGATCGCGATGCGTGCTGGTAGGCTGAGACTGGTTCGGTCGACGAAAAGTGACGAGCGCAAAGTTGTGGTGGCTAGTCTGATCCGCCCAGGGGCAAGAAGTACTGGGTGCCTTTGACAGGTTCCTGCAACCGGCTCAACAGTTGCTTCAAATCTTCACTCCGTTCCACGAAATCGATTTCGGATGTATCGATGACGAGCAAATCCGCACTCGAGTAGCGAAAGAAAAAATGTTCGTACGCGCGCGACACTTCTTCCACGTATTCCGGGGAAATCTGTTTTTCTTCGGCAACCTTCTTCTTCGCAATTCGGGTTCGCAACACTTCCGGTTTGGCTTGCAGGTAAATGACAAGGTCGGGCTGCGGCAAGTCCTCTGTCAGCAATTCATAGTAGCGTTCGTAAAGCTTTAGTTCTTCATCATCCAAATTCAAATTCGCGAATATGCGATCTTTTTCCATTAGGAAATCGGAAATGACGACACCGGGAAGTTCGTCCGGCATACCTTCCCGCAAACGTTTTTGCCGTTCCATCAGGAAATAGAGTTGAGCCCGGAAGGCCGCGCCAGCTCGTTCCGAGTAAAAGTCGGCCAGGAACGGATTGTCTTCGCAATCGTAGATTCGTCTAGCGTGCAGACGTTCGGCCAGGATGCGTGCAAGCGTAGTTTTTCCGACTCGTAGCGGTCCTTCGACGACGATAAATCTTGGCGGTTTGGATTCTCGTTTGGGAGTTGGCGCGCGTTTGGCCGATGAAAAGTCTCGAACCACTATTCCTCCCGGAGTCCGGCAACTCCCTGGTTGGGCGGGATTATAGCAGGAGTTATCCACTATTTTGCATGGAATGGAATTCTGCTCTAGCGGAACCATCCTGCGCTCTATCTCGCAGAGGAGTTCGTGCGATTTTCCATTGCGCATTTGAAGGAGCGGAGGGGCAATAACAATCGTAGATTCAGTTGGTTATAGATCATTTGCGCACCGATTGACTTCCCGTGGCGCTAAAGCATCGAGCAAGGGAGTACTACTTGTTTTATGACCGATGGACCAGTGACACCTGTGCTTGCGTACAGTACTGTGCAGAAGTCGCGGCGAACCGGATCCCACCCCTGAGCTACGACAAACTGAGGTAAGTCTTGTTTCTAGCTACCCTGCTGTTGCTCCTCTCTCCTCCTTTTCCGGTAGATTCCCCTGGCTTGACGGACGCGCAATCGGCTCCCGCCAGAACCAACGCAGAAGAGACCGTCAATACATGGACCGCTGCCTCAGCCTTACCGGATGCTCCGCTCCCCAAAGTGAACTCCGAATCGATCTCCTTGAGCATCACGGCGGCAGCTGATCCATTGTTGAATACCCCTGTGAAGCCAGCGGCGCGTGGTAGCTACGAGACCGCTCGGGAGCGCAAGTTCTGGTACAGCTTGGTTGCGGTTAGCCACACTGCCGCAGTTTTCGACGCCTATACCACACGACGCGCGATTTCCGGAAACTATGGCGCCGAAGCGGACCCGGTGCTACGTCCGTTTGCCCACTCCGATGCTATGTATTTCGCCACCCAGGTGACTCCAACCATTCTTGATTATCTCGGTCACCGGATGATGACGAGCGAACACTCCTGGATGCGCCGAGTGTGGTGGGTGCCGCAAGCTGCCAGCTCGAGCGTTTCCGTCGCTGCGGGAATACACAACTACAGACTCGTACCCTAATGGATCAGCTAGAATGCGGATTCGCTACTTCCGAGCCCAATGCATGAATCCAATCGGAATGAATCGAAAGACTGATCCATTGCGGAACTGACAATTTCCCATCGTGAAACTTCAATCCCTTCTCTCCCATTCCACGATTTTTGAGATATAGTATCCCTACCCAATCTGCGGCAGTTATCCGCCCCGGCACTGACTCAGGAAGTTGTGTCTGCCAGATGGGTTGAAGTTGGATAACCTATCGAACATAGGCCGGAAACCCCTGGGGGCGCTGGCTGGGAGAGGCAGAGAGAATGCGTATGAAAAAGCCACGTATGGGATTGCTGCTCGCGCTGGTATTCGTTTGGACGACCAATGTGCAAGCGCAGGAAAAAGTGGAAACGGACACGTCGCTGGCGACTGCGACAAATGCAGTGCTTTTCAACGTGAGTTCTGTTTCGGGAGTCAACCTAGTTGACGCACCGGTAGAAACTGCACAGCCGGCCAATTTCGTGCTGGCGGACCCTGCGGATCCGGCTGCACCCGCGGCCGCCGCTCCCGCAGCAAAGCCGAAATACATTTTTGGAGATCGCGACGATTACCGTTGGCAATTGGGCTTGGGCGTTGAGTTTCTGCGTTTTCAATCGAATCTGATCGACGCGAGTTTAGTGGGACTGAATACCACGGTCACTTATTTTACAAACGATTGGTTTGGCCTGGAAGGCAATCTGGTGACGGGATTTGCCCCGACAATTTATCAGAACGAACACGTGAAGTATTTCGGCGGAGCTGGCGGAATCCGGCTTGGTTCGAGGCGGGCACGCTTCGAACCATTTGGCCATGCTTTGTTCGGGGGTGCCCACCTTCAGCCACAGACAGCCGGTAACAGCAGAGGCACCTGGACCGTTCAAGCTGGTATCGGTCTCGATTATCGAGTTAATTCGCGATTGTCCTTACGTGGAGAAACTGATTGGGTGCGGTCAGCATTTTTCAACAACGCCCAAAATAATTTCCAGGCGGTAGCCGCTGTCGTATTCCACTTCTAGTACCAAAAGCTAGCTCACTCTGCAAGCCTGGCTTCGAATTGGACACACAGGCGGCTTTTTGAGAATTGTAGATCCTGAGTGCTTGATTGACAGTGCACGTTGGTCTGGCTTGAATTTTCAGGTAACGTTAGTTGTCCTTCCTACGCGGATCCCCGGTAGCGCAATGGTAGGGCATTCGGCTGTTAACTTTCAGGCCAACCGTTGATTCTGCACCGTTAAACCTTGAAATTGGCCTCCAAAGAACGGGCAAGTTGGACCCCAGTTTGGACCCACCTTGAGTGATTTGCGTCAGAGGCGGGCGGTTTGCTAGAGCTCACTCTGCCGCTGTTCGCATACAGGATCCTGAATTGCCCCGACCTTTTCGTGTCGGTTCGCAGCACCCGAGAAGTCCCGTTTCTAAAACGAGTTCAGCAGAAAACTAACTATCTTCGGGGCGCGTGAATACGAAGAGGAAGCACTTTTGCGTAGTTTGCAAAATCAGGATCAGTGGTGAAGATCGTCCAAAGCCGTTTGTTCGCGACCGCACATAGAAGAATGTCCACAATCGATACTACGACTCCCTTTGCTCTGCAACGATTGCCGGCCTTCGCCGCTTCTTCGTAGTCAGAGGTGTCGACAACCTCGTCTGGAAAGGAGCGAAGATGGAGCCTCAATTTTTCATACTGTTCCGCTGCCTTTATGCCCGAGAGGAGCTGCTGCCGAACTAGTCCGATCATTCGCGCTCGGCCTTCTCGAATGAGTTCGGACAACTCGGCCACTAGGAATCTTTCGTTTGTGCTGAGAGTTTCGTTCTTTCGACGAAGTGCAAGGGACCAAACCGATGTGTCTATCAAGACATTCATATACGCTTGGCCTTGCGCTCGCGCTTGTAGTCGTAGCCAGGCTCGTAATCAATTCTCCCAAACAGAGAAAGGATTTCTTGTTGTTTGCGATGTTCGATGTACTCCTGTAGCGCAACTGTCACGGTTTCCCGCTTCGTCCGGTGTCGGCCCACCTTCTGGGCCTCTTCCAACAGACGGTCGTCGATCGCGAGATTGGTAGGCATTGTGTTCTCCTGTGTGTAGAATTCTACACATACAAGCGTACAGATTCAACTAGATAAGGCTGGGTTTTGATGCGGTTTGGGGCTGGGTGTAGTCGTATGGCCGCGGGTGCCCTTACTGTAGCTTCGGAAGTGAGCTTAGTGGGTTACTTCTATCCACCATTCGGTAAGACCACCTTCTTCAAATCTTCCCACGTTTCGGACGTGCGTTCGATTCCCGTCGCCGCTCCGGATCCATTTGAAAAATTATCTGAAAGCAATGGGAGGATTCATCGTGGACACCCGCTCGCACAGGAGCTTGCGAGCGTGATGAACTCGTGCCTATGTAGGAAAGCCTTGGGGGCTTGCACGGGTCTTGTTTACGAATGCAGCTTGATAGACCGAAATAGTAAGAGTATTCGATCTTCGCACCGAATGCTTTTTGCAGTCAGCGAAAAACTCGGAAACTAAGTCTTTGAGAATCAGTCAGCACAAATGGAATTTTCCCCAAATCTTGTGGGAAATCACGATGTTGGACCCCAGTTGGATTTCAACCGAAAACAGAGGAGAGTGGCAATAGCGCGCAAGTTATTGTAAATTAAGAGTCTAACTTGCCTGTTCCCCGGTAGCTCAATGGTAGAGCATGCGGCTGTTAACTGTACGGCCGAACACCATAAGCCCTTGTTTTGGCGTCGGTTAGCTACCAAGCTGTCTCCTCTACTTGTTCCCCAGGTGTACCCCATGTTTCCATGTTTTGGGGTGCACCCCTGTCGCGGGCAGCGGCGAGGCAGCGAGAAATCGCTATCCGGGTTTCTCTTGGATCGCCGAGCCACATCTTCGCTACCATCGACCGTCCCGGCATGGACGCCGAACCCAATAATC
>DATFZN010000107.1:0-26125 GCA_035314425.1 Candidatus Acidiferrum sp.
CCGAAAAAGCAAACGATCGTAAATACGAGCCTTTACCTTGCTCTTTTCTTTGTCCTCATCGCGCTTGGCATTGCAGGCATCGTCTTTGCAATCGAGGTAAACGGCCGAGGTAAACGCGATGTTCTTGCCGTCCGGGGACCATTTGAACAAATCAGCACCAGTCGAGAGTGTGGTGAGCTTCTTCGCTTCGCCGCCATCCATGGGCAACAGGTAGACCTGAGAATTTCCGTCGCGCGAGGAAAGAAAGGCGAGCGATTTTCCTTCTGGGGACCACGAAGGGGAGTTGTCGTGGCCGCTTTGCGTGAGCTGTATGGGATCGCCTCCGCTTGTCGCGATCAGCCAGATGTTGCTGACGCTGCGGTTGGTCTCTAGATCCGGCGTGGAAATGGTATAAGCAACCAATTTACCGTCGGGGGAAAGTTCGGGGGCCGCGATGCGGTGGAGTTTGATGAGGTCGTCAAAGCTCATGGGATGTTTTGTTGTGGTCTGCGCTTTTGCATCGCCATGAACATTTGCGAATCCAACAAACACGAAGATCAAAACCATTCTCATCGCCCGCTTTGCGGTCATGCTTTTCTCCTCTGACGATTCTCGATTTCAACGCTGGGTTAGCACCTGTTACCAAAACAAAAGATGATGTCACGAGCGGCGCGGCAATACCAGCGATGTCTACTCCATCGCTCGGATGGCTTTGCCCAAGGCCCAGATGTATCCATCAGGGTCGGCCAAGCTAACTTCACGCCAGCCGTGGGGATAATCCTTCGATGGCTGCAGAATAACTGTGCCCGCGCTTCTGGCGCGTTGCTCGATTGCGTCGGGATCGACGCCGAGGAAGCGGAGTTCAGTTCCACTCCCGCGCAAGCCGGTTTTCTGCAATCGCAAATAGGATGGATGGTGATCGTAAGTGTGGTCCGCGTGAAGCATGAAGGCCCAACCGTTAAGCTCGAGTGCCGCGAAGTCTCCATCGGCATAGCGAACCTTCACGCCTACGACGTCCTTATAAAACCTGACAGAGTTTTCCACATTTCGCACCAGCAGATTCACGGAAAACTGTGGCATAGCCCGGCCATAATCACCCGCGGGCATGAAGGGATCACCCGTTCTCGTTCTGGTCATGCTTAGCTCCGGACTGCCAACCGACGGACAGCCAACCAATTGATGAGTGCGATCGTGCAGGTCGCGGCGACGACGGTGAATTCTCCGCGGCCCATTTGTGCAAGTAAAATTATAGAAAACAAAATGCCAAGTCCTGCAAATAAGTAAGGCGCCGGCAATTTGAACTGTGTTTCCTGGGGCTTCCTAGTGCGCAGGACCGGGACGGCCAAAGCCATCGCCCCGTACACGGCGAGCCGTGAGACGGCCGAAAGCACTGCATTCCACTCAAAATTTCCTAGCAGCGCAAATGCGAACACCAGAATCGCATAGATGAGAATAGAAACGTAAGGCGTGCGATAGAGGGGATGGACCGTGGCAAGGATCGAGGGGAATTCACCCTGTTCGGCCAGAGCATAGGTGATTCGTGGCGCGTGCAGCAGGTTTGCGGCGAGATAGCCGTAAGCGGAAACCAATGCGGCGACGCCGATTGCTGTCGCGCCGGCTGGGCCAAGAAAGCGAAGAGCTGAATCGTGGAGAGGGGTACCGGTAGCCCCAGCGTTCGGCAAAGTTGCGACAACCACGAATTGGATTGCTGTATAAATCACGGCAACCATGACCAGAGCGGAGAGCAGAGCAATCGGAGTGTCCCGCCTTGGGTTTTTGGTTTCACCGCCTAGAAACAAAGCGCCTTCAAATCCACCATAGGCATAGACCAGAAGAAGCATGGCGCTCACCCAGTTTTTGGCGGTGGTCGCCGGGAGAGTAAGTGGTACGCGAATTTCGGGTTTCACTACCAGCGCAAGAATGCCTGCAAGGACAAACAGCAGTAGAGAGCTGACCTTGATGGTCGTGAAAAGATTGCTCACATTCGTTCCGGTTCTGGCGCCGAAATAATTGAACAGAGCGAGATGTGCAATCAAGAGCGCGAGAAGGATGGTCTCTGCCTTGCGCGACGAGAGAATTGGAAAAAATTGTGCCAGGTACGTATGGAAGAGATTTGCGGCGGCAGCAGGAGCGGCGATCCTGGTTAGCCACGTGAGCCACGCAACCAGCAACCCCGCGAAGCGTCCGAGCGCATCACGCGCGTACAAATACAAGCCGCCCGTTTCTTCGTAGTAAGAAGAAACTTCTGCTATGCACCCGGCAATGATGAGAATTCCGACTCCGGCGCCGATACAACTTAGTGGACTTAGGCCGCCAAGCTTTGCCGCGAGGTCGGACGGCAGGCGAAAAATGCTGACGCCCAGAATGGAATTGATCATCAGCGCCGTCAAGCTCCCACGGCCGATGGTGCGAACGAGTCCGGGCGAAGTTTGCCTCAATCTTGCACCTTCCCCTTGTACAGAAAGCTCTTCGTGCGGTTAATAAGTGGATGGCAGCGGCACCGCCGGCGCTTTTCGCCGTGAAATGTCGGCGAGTATGTCCGGCTTTCCCTCAACGGCTTCCAGATGCGGATAGCGTTCGCCGCCGTGATAGTCGATGCGGTAGGTCTGAAAATAATCGCCGCTTTCCAGGAGCAACTCGATGGGGTCCTTGCTCGTCCGAGCGCGACGGATTGCATCGAGCAAGACTTCTGGCGTCCACTTGCGACCATTGACCGCGATTAATTGCATTCCGGGCGCCAGACCGGCAAGATCGGCCGGGGAGCCGTGAACCACCTCGAGAAGCCGGTCGCTTTGCTCACCCCCCGGTAAGTGAACAAGAAAGCCCAGCGAATATTGCACGTCGACTTCCTGATCGGTAAGTTCCTCGGAGCGCTGGTGGTCGTTCATGAGTTCGGTGAACACTAATTTCCAGCCGCTGTTTTCCAAGCCACCGAGCGGTGCGCCTGGCCCGTGGGTTTCTAATCGCTCGGTGAAAAATCCTCGCCAATCGTATGGTGCCACTCCATTCATCGTCACCACGACGTCCTCGAAATTGTAGGGAATGACTTTGGCAGGCGTATTTTCACCGCCATAAAAGGCACGGCAAAAATCATCGAGCGATTTCTTGTTTTTTGTTTCGCGGCGGATGATGGTGTCGGCTTCCAGCCAGATCAATATGCTTTCATCGTAATAATCCACACCTCGGCGCCAGGATGAGCCTTCTTCACCGATGCTGTAGAGCAGTTGCGCGGCGATGGCCGTGTCTTGCAAATTGCGCCAGGTGCGGCCCGGGCGGCTGTTGTTCAAACCGGCCGCGGTGGCGGCCAGATTCTCGTGGAATTTGTCCGCAGTCCAAAAACCGGAACGCGCGGTTAGCATGAGGCCATAATATTGCGTGAGGCCTTCGTACACCCACAACAGATCCCCTTTGAGCGGTGTTTGGTAATCCTCAGCCACCAGTCCTTGTGGACGGCGATACTTGCCGTTCCAGGAATGAGTGAATTCATGCGCCAGCAGATCCATCTGTGTTTCGCGCAAATCCGGGTCGAGGAACAGACCTTCAGGTGTGCGATTGTCACTCGATTCGTGATGTTCAACTCCGTCGGGAGGAAGATGATCGCTGAGTGTGAGAAGAAAATCATAGTGGCGGTAATGGCGCGCGCCGAATAGCGCCCCTGATTCGGCAACCAGTTGCCGCATGTGCTGCACTTCATCGGGAGTGGGGGAAACTGCGATGCGTCCATCCGCAACCATATGGAGGATGTGTGATGGGTCTTGGCCAGGTGACAGGTCGATATCCCGCATGTAAGCGCCGGCGATCAGTGGCGAATCGATCAGAGTGGTGAGTGAGACGGGAGAAAAGGAAATCTCGCCGGAGTCTTCGCGTTCGGGTCGAAGCGCGGTGGCGTACTTCCATCCTGTGGGTAACTGCACGCTGGCTAGGTATGTCAGATCATCCGTTTTTGCGCCTTGCGGATAGAGAGTCACGACATACCAATTCAACACCAGGAGTTTTGCAGTGGATGCTGGCCGTTCACGTGTGCCATTGGCTTCGGCCGGTGACAAATAATCGAGAGAAACGTCGAGGCTGGTTTCGCCTTCCGGAATCTCCAGATGCAGCGCGAACATATCGACGGAATCGCGGCGCCAGACGATCTCTTTTCCCGCGCAGGACATTTTCAACCCAGTCAAGTCGGCGATTGGGCCGATTGGCGAGTGTTCCCCTTGAATCCATTTGGGGTAGACGAGTGTCAGTGGCCCGCTTTTGACAGGCATGGTCAGTTTCGCGTGGAAAATATGCTTGGGAGCGTCGCGCAAATCCACTGAAATTCCCACGCCGGCTTCAACTTGCACGGTATTTGCGGCCATTCGTGGGCTCTCGGCGAAACTCGAAACAGATAGCAACACCGCGATCGAAAGAAAAAGAAGAAAAAGTTCCAATCGCTTACAAAAGCGAATCATGAAGGATAACCTCCGAACCCGCGAACGAGTATTACATGGCACGTCGTGCAGGCCAACTTGAACGGGCCACACGGTTTTTCGCGACCTTTTGTTACAATCGGCTTATGAGCACAACCAATGAATCTTCCTCTCTTTTTTCACGCAATCTTGGCAAAAATTATCCCGTGGCTGTGCGCGGCGAAGGAAGTTGGATTATCGCAGCCGATGGGCGGCGCTATCTCGATGCCTCTGGCCAGGCCGCCGTCGTCAGTATTGGCCACGGCGTCCCTGAAATCGGCCGCGCGATGGCGGAACAATCCGATCTGATGGCCTTCGCGCATAGTTCGCAATTTCATTCCGCGCCCGCGGAAAAACTTGCGGCTCGAGTCCTGGCGATCGCCCCTGGCAATTTTCAGAAGGGCGGGCGTGTCTACTTTACTTCGGGCGGTTCGGAAGCTACGGAAACGGCGATCAAGCTCGCGCGACAATATTTTCTCGAAACGGGGCAGCCGGCCCGTTACCGTATTGTTTCCCGTAAGCAGAGCTATCACGGCAGCACGCTCGGTGCGATGTCGGTCAGTGGGAATATTGCCAGGCGCGCGCCCTATGCACCGATGATTCCAGAATGGGGGCACGTCGCGCCGTGTTTCTGCTATCACTGCCCGTTTGGCAAGACGTTTCCGGAATGTAATCTGGCATGCGCGGATGATCTCGACGATTTTCTGCGGAACAATGATGCTTCTTCGGTCGCGGCATTTATTTTTGAACCGGTCGTTGGCGCAACTCTAGGCGCCGCCTCCGCCGTCGACGGGTACACCGCGCGCATCGCGGATATTTGCCGCAAGCATGGCATTCTTTTGATCGCCGATGAGGTGATGTGCGGAATGGGACGCACGGGAAAGCCGTTTGCCAGCCAGCATTGGGGGCTTCTGCCGGACATCCTCCTAACCGGGAAAGGGATTGCCAGCGGATACGCGCCGCTCGGCGCGGTGCTGGTCGCGCCGCACATCGCCGAAGCCTACGAAAAAGGTACAGCAGCGTTCATGCATGGTTTCACGTATCAATCACATCCCGTTTGTACTGCCGCAGGAAATGCGGTCTTCGATTACCTTGAAGCGCACCGGCTCTTTGATCGCGTACCTTCGGCTGGAGAGACCTTGCGCAAAGGGCTTGCGGCGTTTGAGAACCATCGGAATGTTGGCCAGGTGCGTGGTTTGGGCCTTCTGCAGGCGGTCGAGTTCGTACTGGACAAAGCGACTCGCGAGCCGTTTCCTAGGGAAGCTGGCATTGCAGGGAAAATTCAAGCGGCTATGCTGGAGAAAAACGTCCTGTCCTATCCGACTCAAGGTTGCGTCGATGGAATGCGTGGCGATCATATTCTGCTCGCGCCGCCCTTTATTCTCACCGCTCCAGAATCACAATTGATCGCTGATGCCCTAGGCCATGCTCTCGGCAAAGTCTTTTCCGCTTGATTGAGTCCCCCAGCTGTTCTAAAACCGTTCCGTCATTCTTTTGGCTTTTGTCGAGGAGAGCATCTTGCAGCGTCCATTCGCAACCTTTTGCGCACTTATACTTGCCGCTACTTTTCTCGCTACACCCAGCTGGGGTCAGCAGGAAGCCCGTAAGAAACCACGTGCACGTGATCTCGGCGTTCCTTTCGACGGCACTCCTGGCCCATTCAATGCGATTACGGATGTCAGTGGGGTGACAGTCGGCCACACTACGCTGATTTCCGGTGAAGGGAAATTGGAAATCGGGAAAGGGCCGGTGCGTACTGGCGTTACTGCAGTTCTGCCACGCGGAAAAGATTCCATGCTCACTCCTGTTTTTGCCGGATGGTTTGCACAAAACGGCAACGGCGAAATGACTGGGACGGCGTGGGTGGAAGAATCGGGGTTTCTTGAAGGCCCGATCATGATCACCAACACCCACAGCGTTGGCGTGGTGCGTGATGCCGTGATTCAGTGGCGCGTCACCCACGGGCAACCGGATGCAACTGGATATTGGTGGTCGCTGCCAGTGGTTGCAGAAACGTGGGACGGTTGGCTGAACGACATCAACGGCTTCCATGTGAAGCCCGAGCACGCGTTCCAGGCAATCGATACAGCGCACGCTGGCATGGTGCAGGAAGGAAATGTAGGCGGCGGCACCGGAATGGTTTGCAACGGATTTAAAGGTGGCATTGGTACTTCTTCCCGCAAGCTGCCGGAAAAAGAGGGCGGCTACACGGTTGGGGTACTGGTGCAGTGCAACTCCGGCTCGCGGCAGAATCTGCGCATTGCCGGAATTCCGGTGGGCCGTGAAGTTTTCTCGGAAGACCCGTACGCGTATCAGCCGTCGAACATTTCCGAACGCGGTTCCATTATTATCGTTATCGCCACGGATGCGCCGCTGATTTCACACCAGTTGAAGCGTTTGGCACACCGCGCCACGTTAGGACTGGGACGCAACGGCAGTATTTCGGGCAACGGCTCCGGCGACATTTTCATTGCCTTTTCAACGGCAAACGCGAGCGCCGGCTCCGCGGATAAAGTTGCTGATATAAAGATGCTGCCAAACGATTCACTCGATCCCATTTTTGCCGCGACCGTGCAGGCCACGGAAGAAGCCATCATCAACGCCATGATTGCGGCTGAATCCATGACCGGTATCGACAATCATCACGTAACCGCGCTTCCGCACGACCAACTGCAAGCCGTGCTGAAGAAATACAACCGATTGAATCCGTAAAGATAACAAGTTCGTCATGTCCACGCACTGACGATGCGGTCTGCCGCTCCGCTCACCTTCAGGCTATCCTCTCTGTGCGCGAAATATTGTTCGTTGATTTCTTTCGCCGCGAGCTGCTCGATTCGCCGAAATCCCCGTCCGTCAAGGAGTGCATCCAGATCTTCTGGCGTGAAAAATAATTGAAGCGGTTCACCGATGCGGGCGACGCGGGCCGAGAGAGCCTCTAAAGCGAGCCGCTCGAGCACCCCAAGCGACAATGGCGAAACTGCGTAATCAAAAACGACTCCGCTACCCGGAGGAAAACCTCCGATGAAAGCAAATGTTTGCGTTGCAGCTTTTCTGGTGAGATAAGGCACGACACCTAACCAGGAAAAGAATGTTGGTCGATTCGTGCGAAGACCGGCTACCGCCAATTCTGTGGGAAGGTTTTGTCGCTCAAAATCCACTGGGACAAATCGCAAGGTGGGGGGGATGGGGATCTGAGCGGCTTGCACACAGGCTATCTTCCACGCTTGCGTATCGGGGTGATCGACTTCAAATATGCGAGCATCAGGAGATGCTGTGCTACGAAAGGCTGATGTATCGAGGCCAGCCCCGAGCACCACATACTGCTCGACACCCCGAGCGACACTTGCTGACAACTGATCTTCCGCGTAGCGGCTACGCGCAACCATGAATGCCCGGAGGTGTCTCCCGGTGCGCGATCGATGCAGCGACGGCTTCTGGTGAATTTCCTGTACCGCATCACCGACAATCCGCACTGCCAAGGGATCATCCAGCACATTCGGATCGTCCAGGAGTTGATGGGCTGCGCGGCGCAAAGCCACGCGCAGGGCAGTCCGGCTTGGCGTACGCTCTTTCATCGGGAGGAATAAATTAACCTGAAGAAGTTCCGAGAGATACCGATGGCTTCGGAACTGTCTGAACATTCGGATCCATTTCAAAAATTTAGAATGTCACGGCCGCCGTTTTCCGCGGAGGGTTGAAGAAGGGCAGCGGCACAATTTTTGCCGAGACGGTCTTGCGTGCTGCTTCTACTGTTAGCTCGATACTGAGCGTGGCCCCCAGTGTGGCGCTATCCCGGCTGACCGATGCCAGCGCGATCATGCGCTTCAACGTCGGCGACCAGGTTGTAGAGGTGGCTTTGCCAACTTGGCGGCCACCGCGATAAACGGGCACGGCGATGCGCGAGGCGGTGCCGGGAACCTGTGGGGCCATGCCGATTTTTTCGTACAGCGCTTCCACTTCACTCCAGTTAATTTCAAGTCCAACGAGCGAACGCGCAGGGCCTCCCCGCTTTTCTTCCAGAGCCAACGCTTCGCGTCCCACAAAATTCTCCTTCTTTAAATCCACCAGTTTCCCTAAACCAATTTCGGCTGGCGTAAATTTCTGGTCATCGATTAAGGATTTCTTGCTGGAGGTGTAGTCCACTTCGATCAAGATCAGTCCAGCTTCAATGCGCGCGATATCGAGCGCAACCATTCCCGCAGGATGAATGTCGAACGCGCGCCCTTTCATCATCAGTTCGTCAAAAACCTTCACCGCACTGGTCCAGTCCACCCAGACTTCGTAGCCCAAGTCGCCCGTATAGCCAGTGCGGGAAATGTCCACGGGAATGCCCGCGATTTTCCCGTGGGCCACGCGGAAATATTTCAGTTTGGCGATGTCTGCATCCGTCACTGCGCGCAATAATTTTGCGGAAGTAGGTCCCTGCAACGCCAGCGCGGCAATCTTCTCGGAAATATCCTCGATCTGCACGTCCAGCCCCAGCGCATTTTGCCGGAACCAGCGCAAACTCGGATCGGCAGCGGTCCAGCGGTAGTCATTTTCGCCAAGGCGGGTGATCGTGCCATCGTCGATGACATGACCTTCGGGGTCACACCAGCAGCAGTAAATCACCTGGTCGATCGCAACTTTATTGATGTCACGCGTGATGACGCGATTGACGAGTTTGGTAGCGTCGCGGCCCGTGACGCGATATTTGAACAGCGGTGAAATATCAATCAGTGCAGAAGCATTGCGAATGGCGTTATATTCGTGCTCGTGCGTCATTTCATAGACGCTAACGGTATAATAACCGGACCACTCTTTGTAGTTCAGGCTCTCGCAAAGCGCGAGGGTTCTCTCATGAAAGGCAGTTCCTACAGGCACGTTACCTCCGCGATCCGTTCATCCTTCTCTTTCTCAGTACCTCCGTCACGGTAAGCACGACGACTCGGAATTATAGGTTCGAAGATTGCGATGCCGCAAGCGCTACGGTATTGCAGTTCGTGGCGCGACCTTGTGGACGGGAAGCGCTGTCAGTAGAATGATTTGATTCTTTTCATGTGTCGGTCGCTCTCATCAAAAGCGGAGTCCTAATCGAATGCCTCAGTCCTACGATGTAGTCGTCATCGGCGGCGGTCATAATGGTCTGGTGAACGCAGCCTATCTGGCGAAAGGGGGAAAGAAAGTTCTGGTGCTCGAGCGGCGCGGAGTCCTAGGTGGCGCCGCAGTCACCGAAGAAATTGTTCCCGGCTTTCTGTTTTCTGAATGTTCCTATGTTGTTTCGCTGCTTCGCCCCGAGATTATTCGTGAACTCGAGCTCCCGCGGCATGGTTTGGAGATTCTTCCACTGGATGGCACGTTTTCGCCCATGCTCAATGGCGATTATTTGTGGCGCGTGAACGACCACGGCAAGACGCAACGCGAAATCCGCCGTCACTCGATTCTGGACGCGGAAGCCTACGACGAATTTTCGAAGATGATGACGCCGATGTGCCGGTTCGTGAAACCGATGCTTTCGATGATTCCCCCGGACCCCACCACCCTGAATCCGAAGGATCTGAAGCAACTGCATTTCATGTTGCAACGTTTTCGCCAGCTTTCCTCTGATGAACGTTACACGCTAATTCAGTTGATGACCATGAGCTCTGCGGATTTTCTGGATCAGTGGTTTGAGACGGATGTGCTGAAGGCCACGATGTCCGCTTCGGGAATAATTGGAACGTTCCTCGGCATCCGTTCCCCGGGGACGGCTTACGTTTTGCTGCACCACTACATGGGTGAAATTGATGGAGCGTTCCGCTCGTGGGGCTTCAGTCGAGGCGGAACGGGAGCAATCTCCAATGCCATCGCTTCGGCTGCGCGGGAACTAGGTGTGGAGATCCGAACGAACGCTCCGGTCAGCAAAATCCTGATCAAAGACAACCGAGTTAGCGGGGTTGTGCTGAAATCTGGCGAGGAGATCCTTGCCAACGTGATTTCTTCGAGCGTCGATCCTCATCTGACGTTTGAAAAATTCATCGAGCCCAAGGAATTGCCTTCGGATTTCCTTGAAAGCGTGAGGCGTTACAAGTTCCGCGGCTCTTCCGGCAAAGTAAATGTTGCGCTGAGTGGACTGCCCAATTTCAAGGCCCTTCCTGGCGTGGGCGCGCATTTGCGTGGGGCGATGTCCATTTCACCAGGCATGGAGTATATGGAGCGCGCGTACGACGACGCGAAGTATGGCAACTATTCGAAGCGGCCTTACATCGACATGGTGATTCCTAGCCTGACCGATCCGTCGGTGGCGCCTGCGGGCAAGCACGTTTTGTCTTGCTTCGTGCAATACGCGCCCTACAAGTTAGCGCAAGGCACCTGGGACGATCATCGCAAAGCGTTTGGCAACAACGTGATCGACACGATCGCTGAACATGCTCCAAATATTAAGGACTTGATCATCGACAAGCAGGTGCTTACACCGCTGGATCTCGAACGCGAATTCGGTCTGACGCAAGGAAATATTTTCCAGGGCGAGCTTTCGCTCGAGCAACTCTTCTTTCTGCGTCCCGTGCCCGGCTGGGCGTATTACCGCACGCCCGTTCACAATTTGTTCCTGTGTGGTTCGGCAACGCATCCCGGCGGCGGGATCATGGGCGCCAACGGCCGCATCGCCAGCCAGGTGATCTTGAAACAGTGGAAGAAGGCGGCGAACTGACCATGCCCATCGGACAGAAAGTAGTGCTCATTGGGGGTGGTCACAACGCACTGATTACCGCCTTTTATCTGGCAAGAGGTGGATTCAAGCCGGTCGTACTCGAATGCCGTGAAATCGTAGGCGGCGGCGCGGTCACTGAAGAATTTCATCCCGGGTTTCGAGCTTCTACGCTTTCGCACACGCTTGGCCCGCTTCGCGCAGACATTTTGAAGGACTTACGACTGGAAAAATTTGGACTGCAAATTCTGCAACCTGACCCGCGTGTGTTTGCGCCCGCCCCGGATGGCCGCGCGCTGCTTTTTTACAATGACGCGGCGAAAACGGCTGGCGCAATTTCGCGGGTTTCGGCGAAAGACGGGACCCGTTATGCGGAATTCGCCGAAGCCCTCTACGAAACGTCAAGCGTGTTCAATCAAATTGCTTCCGTAACTCCGCCCAGCATTGATAATCCTTCCACCGAAGATCTTTGGAATTTGCTGAAGCTCGGACGCGGTATTCGCGGCTTGGGCAAAACAGGAATTTTCGACCTCTTGCGCTGGGGCCCGATGGCTGTGGCGGACTTCGTAGGGGAATTTTTCGAGACCGAGTTGGTTCGGGCGGTCATTGCGGCGCGCGGAATTTTTGGCTGCGCGCTTGGGCCATGGTCGGCGGGTTCCACCGCGGTTTTGCTCTTGCGTGCTGCTGCGGACGCGAATCCTGTAGGATCGGCTGGATTCCCGCTTGGAGGACTTGGCGAATTCACCCGTGCTTTGAGCGAAGCGGCCAAAGCTGCAGGAGCAGAGATTCGCACAAACGCCGAGGTCAGCCAGATTCGCACCAAGGCAGGTGCTGTGTCCGGTGTTGTCCTGGCTGACGGTGAAGAAATCGCTTGCCAGGCCGTTGTTTCCGGCGTTGATCCGAAACGTACGTTCTTCAACTTGTTGGACCCGGCAAATCTTGACCCGGTTTTTGCCCTGCGCATCAAGAATTTCCGTTTGAAGGGCCACGTGGCCAAAGTGCATCTCGCGCTAGGAGACCTGCCGAACTTTCCTTCACTCGCCAATGCCGTGGGGCCGGATGGTCTGCGACAAGCGCTTTCCGGACGGATTCACATTGGCCACGAGATCGATTATCTCGAGAAGGCCTTTGACGCATCGAAGTATGGCGAGATTTCCCCGGCGCCGTATCTTGATGTCACGATTCCTACGTTGCTTGATCCTTCACTGGCGCCGGAAGGGAAGCATGTGCTCTCGGCTTACTTCCAGTTCGCACCCTACAGCTTGAAGAGCGGCAACTGGCAGGATCGTCGTGGCGAGCTTGCCTCAATCGTGATCAAAACGCTCGGCCCCTACGCGCCAAATTTAGCGAACGTGGTGGAAGCGGCTCATGTCATTACGCCGCTCGATCTGGAAACCACCTACGGGTTCACTGGAGGCCACATTTTCCACGGCGAGCTAGCACTAGACCAAATCTTTACCATGCGTCCCGTCCTCGATTGGGCGCGTTATAAGACTCCCGTACCGGGATTATTCCTTTGCGGCAGCGGCACGCATCCCGGCAACGGGTTGACCGGTGCTTCGGGAGCCAACGCAGCGAAAGAGATCATTCACGAACTGCGCTAGCCTGTTTTCGAAGTGGTTGAACTTCCGTTCGAGACGTCCATGACAACGATCAATCGCGAAAAGCTAAAAACTCTCGAAGACCGCGAATCGAAACGCTTCGTTGCGCAGCACCCAAACTCGGCCGCGCTCTACCGGCGCGCGCAAGGTTCGTTACTGGGCGGCGTGCCGATGAACTGGATGAAGAAATGGGCAGGCGATTTCCCTGTTTTCGTCACGAGTGCGAAGGGCGCGCATTTTCAGTGCGCCGACGGGCGCGACTACATCGATCTTTGCCTTGGCGATACCGGTGCGATGACCGGGCATTCTCCGGATGTGGTTGCCAAAGCGGTGGCCGAGCGGGTGCGCGACGGCATCGCTTTCATGCTGCCCACGGAAGATTCCTTGTTTGTTGGCGAAGATCTCAAAAAGCGATTTGGCCTGCCGTATTGGCAATTTACACTGACCGCAACTGATGCGAATCGTTTTGCAATTCGTATTGCGCGCGAAGTTACGCAGCGTTCCAAAATCCTCGTATTCCATTATTGCTATCACGGTACGGTGGATGAAACGTTTGCAGGACTGCGTCACCACGCCGTCGGACCGCGCCGGGGAAATATTGGTCCTCCCGTCAATCCGGCAGAGACGACGCGCGTCGTCGAGTTCAACGATTTGAACGAGCTCGAAGGAGCGCTGAAGCATCATGACGTGGCGTGCTTGCTGGCCGAACCGGCCATGACCAACGTGGGCATAATCCTTCCTGAAAACGGCTACTGGAGGCAGGCGCGGGAATTGGCTCGACACTACGGTTCGCTGTTTATTGCAGACGAGACGCACACGATTTGTGCCGGACCGGGTGGGTGCACGGCGGAATGGGAACTCGACCCCGATATGCTGGTGTTCGGCAAAGCCATCGGCAGCGGTATTCCCGGCGCGACGTACGGATGCACGGAAGAAGTGGCAGAGCGAATCTCCGCGCGGATTCACCTGGAAGATTGCGACGTAGGCGGAATCGGTGGCACGCTCGCCGGTAACGCGTTGTCCCTGGTGGCGATGCGCGTGACGCTGGAACATATTCTCACGGCGAAGGCTTTCGAGAAGATGATTCCGCTGGCGGTCCGGTTTGCCAACGGTGTTGCGGCGGAAATCAAAAAGCACGGACTGCCTTGGAACGTGCAGCGCCTCGGCTGCCGCGCGGAATATACTTTCTGCGGAACGCCTCCGCGCAATGGCGGCGAATCAGCCGCCGCGGGCGATTTTGAGCTGGAGCGCTTGCTACATTTATACGCGCTCAATCGCGGCGTGCTGCTGACGCCGTTCCACAACATGGCGCTGATGTGCCCGGAAACGACCGCGGCGGACATCGATCATCACACCAGAATTTTTGCGGAAGCTCTCGGCGAACTGACGGGCAAGTAACAGAGAAACACCCCCGGGAAAAGTTTGGATTATTTCTAATGGAGAGCAGGGAGCTGCCAGATCAAGGCCTTGGTGCTGGGGCTCTGACAATCGGCGGAGGAGCCTGAACTACTTTCTCAACCTTTTTCTTTGGCTTTTTCTTTTCCCGGTTACGCGCGTCTTTGTTTCCCATGCCAGTAGAGTGCCACAGGTGGCCCACAAAGGCTAGTGACAGTGATTCCCATCTCACGGAAACTGGGCGGCATCTCCCCTGCGGGCAGGTGGCCTTGTGAGGCCACGACCACCCGCCCTATAATTGAATGTTCCCAACAGAGGAGGAAAGCGCTATGGTGACCGCTGAGGCGAAATTGCATGTGACGGAATTCACCAACGAGCCATTTATCGACTTCGCGAATCCCGACAGCCGAAAAAAGATGGAAGAGGCCTTGAAAAAGGTCAAGAGGGAGTTTGGCCACGAATATCCCATGTGGATTGCCGGGCAAAAAGTCATCACCAGCGGCAAGAAGAAATCCACAAATCCGTCACGGCCGACGGAACTGATCGGGATCTTCCAGGATGCTTCAAAGGAGCAGGCTGTCCACGCGATTGAAGCTGCCAACAAGTATTTCGATACCTGGAAGAAAGTGCCCGCCGAGCAACGCGCCAACTATCTGTTCAAGACGGCGGCGCTCGTGCGTGAACGCAAATACGAACTTGCGGCGCTGGTCTGCTACGAAGTAGGCAAGAGCTGGATCGAGGCCGACGCGGATATCGCAGAGACGATCGACTTTTGCGAATTTTACGGCCGCGAAATGCTGCGCCTGGCCGAACCCCAAAAGCTGGCGCCGATGCGCGGCGAGCGCAACTACCTTGTGTACATCCCCTTAGGTGTCGGCGCAATCATCCCGCCCTGGAATTTCCCCTGCGCGATTATGGCGGGCCTGGTAGTCTCCTCGCTGGTTACCGGAAACACAGTGGTGCTGAAGCCGGCAGCCGATTCACCGACGATTGCCGCAAAATTTGTGGATCTCTTGTTTGAAGCGGGCGTACCCAAGGAAGCGGTGAATTTCCTGACTGGTTCGGGTGCGGTGATCGGCGACGTGATCGTGCAGCATCCATTGACCCGCTACATTGGGTTCACCGGCTCGAAAGAAGTCGGCCTGCGCATCGCGGAGTTCGCAGGCAAAGTAGCCCCAGGACAGAAGTGGATCAAGCGTACCGTACTGGAAATGGGCGGCAAAGACGGCATGATCGTCGATGAAGAGGCCGACATCGACAAAGCCGCGGCGGATACGGCACAAGCTGCGTTTGGTTACCAAGGACAGAAGTGCTCGGCGTGTTCGCGCGTGATCGTCAGCGAAAAAGTTTACGACACGTTCTTGAACAAGCTCGTTGAGCACACCAAGAAAATTAAAGTCGGCCCGGCTGACGAACCAGACAATTTCATGGGCCCGGTGATCAGCGAAGGCGCGATGAAGGGCATCCTGAATTACATCGAACTAGGCAAAAAGGAAGGCCGGCTCGTCGCGGGAGGGAATCGCGCTTCGGGAGACGGTTATTTCATCGAGCCGACGATTATTGCAGACGTCGATCCCCAAGCGCGGCTGGCCCAGGAAGAAGTATTCGGGCCGGTGCTCGCCGTAATCAAGGCGAAGGATTTCGATCACGCGATGGAAATCGCCAATAACACCGAGTTCGGCTTGACCGGTGCGGTCTATTCCAAGAACCCGGAAAAGATTCGCCGTGCGGAAGAAGAGTTCCATGTCGGCAATCTCTACCTGAATCGGAAGTGCACCGGAGCGATGGTCGGTGCGCATCCTTTCGGCGGCTTCAATATGTCTGGCACCGATTCGAAGACCGGCGGCAAGGATTATCTGCTGCTCTTCCTGCAAGCCAAAGCCGTAGCGGAGAAGGTCAACTGACCCAGAAACGCGGATTTCCCAGATAGGCTAGAAGTCCGCTGTCTATTTATTGTGTGGCAGCTCGATCGGTTTGGTTCGAGACCATTTTCAGCACGCGATACACCGGATAGCTGCAGGCTAGTGCCAGCAAGGTCAAGATGCTGTTGGCTCGGTCTTCGCGGACTGCTTCGACCAGGAAACCGAGCGAGCCCAGCAGTGCCAGCGCGGTTGTCCAGGGGAAGCCCCAGGCACAGTACGGCCGAGGCATATCGGGCTCGCGCCTTCGAAGAATGAACAAGGACGTGAACGACAGCAAGTAATTGGTGACGAAGAAAAATGCCAGCATGGCGATTACTCGCTCGAAACTGAACACGGCGAATGCCACGCCGACCAATGCGCTAAGCAATAGGCCGATTGTTGGCGTGCCGCCCTTGTTGATGCGCGAGACTGCGCGAAAAAATAGTCCATCGCGGCTCATCGCATAGATCACCCGCGCTCCCATTAGATGCAAAGCGTTCAAGGAGCTAAACAACGCGACGACCATAATCGAACGGAAGATAAAATCGCCATGCGGGCCAAAAACACGCTGTGCGGCCAGCCCCAGCGAAAAATTGTTCCCGGCCACTTCGTTCATCGGCAAAACATAGAGCACCGCGGCATTGATCAGCAGATAGATCAGAACGACCGAGAAAAGACTGGCAAAAATGGCGCGGGGCACGAGGTAACCGGGATTTTTAATCTCATCGCCGAAATAAATCACACCATCCCACCCGTCATACGTGTAGATAGTGGCCTGAATACCGAACAACAATGCAGTAATCAACGCGGCTCCAGCGGGAATAATCGAGGCCGGAATTCCCCGTGCCGCAGCCGCCGCCTCCGAAGCGTACCGCATGCCGCTGCCCAACGTGAAGCAGGCAATGACCATGATAAAGAAAACGAGTCCCTTGAGCACCGTTGTAAAGTTCTGAACTTTGCTGCCAATACTGATGCTTTTCCACTGAAGCAAGGCGAACAACACGATCACAGTCACGGCCGTAATTTTAATTCGTTGCGTACCGTCGAAGGTCGGAAACATGTGCCCCAGGTATTCTCCAACGACGATTCCCACAGCCCCGGTCGTGCCACAGGTGGAAAGCCAATCGCTCCAGCCAACGATGAACCCTGCGTAATCACCAAGTGCACGCCTTGAAAAATTGTACTGGCCACCGCTCTTGGGAATCGCCGCGCCGAGTTCCGCAAGTTGAAACGCGCTGACCAGGGCATAGAAAGCGCCAACAAACCACACCACAAAAAATAACCAATGATTGGGCAGGCGGGCGGCGATATCTCCAGGTGTTCGCACGATGCCTGCAGAAATCGCGTTTCCCACGGCGACGGCAATACCAAATCCGACGCCGAGAATCTGCAGAAGCTTTCCCTTGTCTTTGCGTGGATGAGCAGGGTGTACGGACGGATAGTTGGGATTGCTGTCGGAAGTAGTCGGCAATGGGGAGTCTCAATGAAATTGTTAGGTCCGGCACATCATACGTGGGTGGCACAAAAAAGCAAGTGGACAGAAGCTCGCAAGCTGCGCGCACTGGCCAGCAAGATTGCAGGACGCGACGGCTTGCCGAAGGGGAAGCTTAGCTGGTCAGTTCGAGTTCTGATTCCTGCTCCTGCCTTACTTCCGCTGGTTTTTCTTCTGGGTGACCTTCAAGGAAAT
This sequence comes from Candidatus Acidiferrum sp., assembly GCA_035314425.1. Taxonomy (GTDB): domain Bacteria; phylum Acidobacteriota; class Terriglobia; order Acidiferrales; family UBA7541; genus Acidiferrum. The sequence continues at coordinate 17,670 of DATFZN010000107.1, forward strand.
CGGTCAACTCTAGGCGGAGATTGCCCGCATTTGTGGCATAGGTCATGCCCGTCTCGATATCGATCTCGCCTGAGCGAATCAGTTTTTCAATCTCGCCGTCAAAGTGTTGCATTCCATCGTTGCTGCCGTCGCGCATCGCATCCAGCAAAGTCTTGCCCTCGCCTTCACCTTTTTCCACGTATTCGCGCGTTCGCATAGTGGACTTCAGAATTTCAATCACCGCAATGCGTCCCTTTCCGTTTTTCCGCGGCAGCAGTCTTTGCGAAAGGATGAAGCGAAATGCCTTGGAAAGCCGGTTGCGGATTCCTTGCTGATCTTCCATCGGAAATGCACCGACAATACGCTCGACCGTTTTTGCTGCGTCGATGGTATGCAGCGTGGAAAGCACAAGGTGGCCGGTTTCTGACGCTTCCAAAGCAATTTCAATTGTTTCCCGATCGCGCATCTCCCCCACAAGAATTACCTTGGGTGCCTGCCGTAGCGCACCGCGAAGCGCCGCAGCAAACGTCGGCGTATCGCTATGCAATTCTCTCTGGTGAATCGTCGCTTTCTTGTGGCGATGGAGAAATTCGATGGGATCCTCAATCGTAAGAATATGGATCGCCTTGTCGGTATTCATTTTGTCGATAACCGCGGCGAGAGTGGACGATTTACCTGAGCCAGTCGGCCCAGTTACCAACACGATGCCATTGCGTAATCCGCAAATTTCTCCGAGATGCCCTGGCAGATTCAACTCTTCAAAACTCGGCACCCTATCCGGAATGACGCGCATGACGATCGCACAACTTCCTCTCTGGCGAAAAATATTCACGCGAAAGCGTGCCGTGCTGTCCAACCCGTAGGAAAGATCGGCGGAACCGTCTTTCTCGAGTTTGACCCCGGCATGTTCGTTCTTGCCGATGATGGACCGAGCGATGTGTTCCGTGTCCGCCGGCGATAAATGTTCTAGCCCCTTGAATTTCAACTCGACCAGTTGCCCGCTCACCTCGACTTGCGGTGCGCGCCCCGGCGAAAAAATCAAGTCGCTGACATGTGCTTTGGCGTTCAACATGGCACCAATCAGTTGCGGCACGTTGATAAATCGATGGACCGGTGGCAGTGCGGTTGTCGTGCTCATAATTCCCCTGGAAAATGAGATAGAACGAACGAGTTCTAGCAGCGGCGTTCGTACTTGGGCGAATCTGTCCTTAGTCTAAGGGACCTTCAAGAACTAAGGACTCGCCCTGAAGGACAGGTTTCCCCTTATGGTTACTGGCCTTTTGCAAAACAGTGGTGAGTGCGAACTAGCCGGCCCTTAGCTCATTTTGGGCTGGCGGCGGTTCTTTCCAAAATCAACCAGTTCAAACAGTAAATTGCGAGGATCACCTTTATAAAGGTGAATGGCCGAGCAGTCGTCGACGATCCAGTCGGCGCCAGCAGCTCGCAATTCGTCGTCGGGCGTTGTGGTGCGGAGCGCCATCACTCGCGACCCGGCGGCCTTGCCGGAACGCACACCAGTAGGTGCATCTTCGATCACGATGCATTCTCTGGAAGGGAACTGCAGCAATGCGGCTCCCTTCAGATACGGTTCTGGGTCTGGTTTTCCGTAACGGATGTCCCCAGAACTGATCATGTTGTGCGCGAACTCGCGTAAGCCTGCCGCACCGAGGCGCACTTCCGCGAGGGCTCGCGTGGCGGAGGTGACCACTGCAAATCGATTTCGTGGCAAATGGGAAAGCAGCTCCAACGAGCCGGGGAGTGCGATCACGTCAACGACGTCGGCGATCTCTTCCCGCTCCATCCATTCATTTTCTTGTTGATGCACGGCCGGACTTGCTTTGGGCAACAGCTCTTGAATTGTGGACATGCTGGGGCGGCCGTGAGCTTTTTTTGTGGTCCACACCGGATCAAATCCATGATCCTGCGCCCAACGCGACCATACCCGTGCCACGGCGGGTGTGGAATCCACCAAGACACCATCCATATCAAAGAGAAATCCCGCGCAGACGATTCTCGTCACTATCCAAATATTTTAGCGCGATTGGTTCAGAACTTGCGCTGCGATTTTCTCGATGATGATGGCCTTCGCCCCGCTGAGATCGATACACCTATCCATTTTACAAATGAGGGCGAAACGGTAGGAGTGGACGCCCCTCAACGACGAAGGCGCGTCCATGAACCGGGAGCTTGCTTTGAAGGTCCTTGCAGGGTTGTATCCTCAGCCGAAAACCATCCCATCTTTTTATTCCATAATATCGAAGGATGGACAAATAACGAAATGCTGAAAACTTAGGACTACCTTCGCAGCGCCTCACGCACCTGATGTGTCGCGCTCGTACGATTCTTCGCAAAAAGTTGGTGAGCCTTTCTCGTAATGGAAAAGGGCAGTGAATGAGCCTTATTAACCACCGCAGCCTGAGCCGCAAATCGGAAATAAAAATGGGCATCACTTTTTGTGAACTGACGCCCATTTTGGCCCCACATTTATGCTTTTGCGCTGCGAGAGCGCATCTTGGTTGTGGGCACGTTATCCCCTTCATCCAACATTTCTGTCGCATCGGATTGCTCATCCGCGCTGCCCGAATTTGCTTGCACATTGATCTGCTCTGAAAGCTCGGTCAGCTTCTCATCCGTCGCTTTTTCTTCCTGCAGCGTCTTTTCCAAAAGCTCCGCTGCGCGGCCCTCTCCCAGTACTTGCGCCCAGGCTTGCACGCAGCCGTACGCCGCGATTTCGTAGCGTTCCACGCGTTGCGCAGCCGAAATCAATGCCGCATCCTTCACCGCGCCCGCGAAGTCCTTATCCATCATCTCATCGCCTTCTTCAACGATCCCGGCAATCCCGGCACACTTTTTTGCTACTGCTTTCTCTCCCAGAGATGTCAGAACCTGCTTCAGCCTCGCCACATGTCCCTTTGTCTGTTCCAAGTGATCCTCAAATCCAGACCGCAGTTCTTCTGAACTCGCGGCTTTGGCCATTTTCGGAAGCGCCTTCACCAGACGATTCTCCGCATCGTACAAATCACGCAATTGTTCGACAAATAATCCTCGTAATGTATTGTCCTTCATCGCTCACCTCATTTTAGTTTTAGGCTTAACTACTGGAGTCCACCTAGCAATCAACTTAAGCCCGCACCCTTCTTCGGTCCATACATGGGAAGGTGTAATTAAGAGTGCTGTCACGCTAAGTTTAAAATTTCTAAGCAAATGATTGGCGGTTCTTAAGTTCGATTTTATTCACCATGGCAATCCGCCACTTGCTTCACTTCCCACAAAGCCACCTGAAGGTTCTAACGATCATACAGTTCCACCAATGCCTACCTGATGGAATGCCCCGATAGCCTTGTCTACTGTAATGATGGACTCTCTTGAAGTCAGAATCTGATGTGTCAAATTTGCTCTGCAGGAGATGAAAGACGATGGGTAACGACAAGTCAGTATTAGGAATTTACGCTACACGCAGCGGCGTCGAGAACGCAATCACGGTTCTTCGAAATGGAGGTTTTCCCACGACAGATATCTCCGTGTTGCTGCCGGAAAATCTCGGCCCTCGTGAACTGGCCACAGAAAAATCCAATAAAGCTCCGGAAGGCGCAACAGCTGGTGCTAGTTCCGGAGCGGTAATCGGCGGCGCTTTGGGTTGGCTCGCGGGGATTGGTGCACTCGCTATACCAGGTCTTGGGCCTTTTATCGCCGCTGGACCGATCGTGGCAGCTCTGGCTGGCGTAGGGGTTGGAGGCGTAGTAGGCGGCGTCACTGGCGCTCTCGTTGGAATAGGAATTCCCGAATACGAAGCGAAGCGCTACGAAGGGCGGCTCGAAAAGGGTGGCGTCCTTCTCTCCGTTCACTGTAATAATTCCGATGAAGTGACCCGCGCTACAGATATTCTCCAAAGAACCGGAGCAGAAGATATCGCGTCGACTCGCGAGAGCACGGCAGACGTTCCAAACGTGAAGCGTGCCTCCGCAACAGACTAAAACAAATCGCTATTCACGACGCTGCTGTTTTCCGACGGAGGCAGCAGCGTTTTTCTTCAGAGTGTCACCGTCTATCTTAAATACGGGGTGGGAATGGCCATCGATTCGGAGCCCTTGGCGGAAGTCCAATATCTGCGAAAAATCTCTGCTTTCTTGACGGTAGTGGTCATTGCTGTTGTCTTTGCGTTTTGTTACTTGGCCAGTACTTTTTTTCTTACGATAATTCTAGCTTCGCTTCTGGCCATCCTTATTGATCCGATCATCTGTTTGGCCGAGCGCTGGAAAGTAAATCGCAGCATTAGCTCTGCCCTTGTGGTCGTCGTCGTGATGGTTTCGCTGGGTGCAGGTGTCTATTGGTCCTCGACCCGCCTGTCTGACCTGCCTGAGAGTTTGCCGACGTACACCTCTGCGTTGAAACGCGTGCTCCGCCCGCTCAATCAAAAGATCGAAAAGGTCCAAGAATCTGCTGGAAGCCTCACTACACCGGACGCAAAAAAGAAAAAAATCGAAGAAGTCGCGATCAAACAGGGTCCCACATGGCCTAGTTACCTAATCCAAGGTGTTGGTTCTGCTTCTTCGATCCTGATCAGCATAGGCGTACTGCCATTCATGGTTTTCTTTCTGCTCGTGGGCAAAGAGCGCACCTACAATACGTTTCAATGCTGGCTCGGCGAGCGAATTGCCGTAGCGCAATTTTCGCACCGTCTCACAACCATGGTCCGCGGCTTCACGATCGGCAATCTGGTCGTCGGCGGAGTTATGTCCGCCGCCACCGTCGGCGTGTTATTAGCCGTTCATTTACCGGGCGCGGTGCCCATCGGCATTTTGAGCGGCTTTCTAAATCTGATTCCTTTCCTTGGACTGATTCTTGCCTCTTTGCTGCCCGTGGCGGCCGGACTGTTGGAATTTTCCACCGTCGGTCCGTTCGCCGCCATCCTGGCAACGATCGTCACTCTCCATGTCATCTCTTCCAGTTTTCTGATTCCCAAACTCATTGGTTCACGCGTCAACATTGGACCCGTCACAGCAACCCTGGGAGTCTTGTTCTGGGGATGGCTGTGGGGTGCAATGGGGCTCTTCCTTGCGATCCCGCTGACTGCTTTCGTCAAATTGATCTTGGATTGCTATCCAGGCATGATTCACCTTTCCAATCTCATGTCGGAAACTCCGCGCCCGGTTCGCTCTTGGCGATCCTTCATTTCAAAAAGACCGGCGCCTACCGTTCCACTTCCAGAGCCGAAGGAGCCGGTATCGACTCAAACCGAAGTAAATGTTTCGTAAAACTGCTCAAGTAGTTCGTTCCTTGCACCCGGGGTGTCCGCACTTGCAATCAGTATCCGGCATCCCCTCGTTGCCTCGCACTGAGGCCGACAGTATTTTGAGCTATCCGTCACCACGCACGGACAATTTGGATGTCCGCACGTATTGCCTTGATTTGTTGCCCCGTGCGTTCTCTTTTATTTCTACTTTCCTGCCGTCTGAGACTTGCCCTTCGCTTTCAGAACAATTCCAAGATTGCTTGGTTAAATGTCGAAATGCCGTTCGGTTGCCTGCTGCTGACCCAATTCCCATCGACCACAGTCTGTTTGTCGCTCCACTTTGCTTCGGTATTCCGCAAATCATCTTTGAGCATGTAGGCTTCTTAGATGTTATCAAGTTCCGCGATGGCAGCGCCCTCAGACGCTGCTGGAATCAACGGCCCTCCGGAAATTTGCGCAGCAGTAAGGGTTTGCCTGATGTTGAATGCTTTTGTTAGTCGTGCACAGAGAAATCCTCTCTTCGTACAGTCTTTTACCTCTTCCACTACTCTAGTAATGGCTGTGTAGTTCTCAATCTTTGAAGATAGCGCAGCACCATTTCTAGACTTCCGCACGAGGAATACTGCCGCTCTCCGTCTGATGGTAGATTGGCTGCGTCAAGCAGGCGGCATCGATAAAGCTGCGCAATTAGAAAAGCAGGCCCAGCAATGCTACGACTCTTTCCAAGAACGATTTGGTACGAACGCGGGAATTATCTGTACGACGTCGTCGATTGTGAAGAGGGTGGTGGCAACGACCATTCTCTTCGTCCCAACCAGATATTGGCGATTTCGTTGGATTTTCCGGTGCTCTCGAAAGAGAAGTGGCTCCCGGTCATGGAATGCGTAAAGAAGCACTTGCTTATGCCATTTGGCTTGCGCTTTCTCGCCCCGGTTGAAAAGGAATATCGCCCAAGGTACTACGGCAATCTTCGTGCCCGCGATGCTGCCTATCATCAAGGCACCGTCTGGCCCTGGCTCATCGGTGCTTACATCGACGCTTGGTTAAAAGTGCACCCTGATAAAGTGGACGAGGCAAGGAGTCTGCTCAGCGCTTTCAAGGAAACGCGGGAAAACACCGCGGTAGGCTCCATTGCTGAAATCACCGATGCCGATGCTCCTTACACTGCCAGAGGGTTGCGTCGGGCAAGCGTGGAGCGTTGCCGAAGTCTTGCGAAGCCTAGTAAAGTTAGCAACTATGAAAGATTCCGAAGAGTCTCTGAAGCTCCAGCGAGACCAATCTTTAAAGTAGGTGAAAGTGAACATCGGTCGTTGCAGCGGCGTTTTATTGCACGTTACATCTCTGCCGGGTCGCTTCGGTATCGGCGATCTGGGCCCGGACAGTCGCAATTTTGTCGACTTTCTTCACCAGGCAAAACAAAAACTTTGGTGCGTGCTCCCGCTCGGTCCGGCTGGTCAGGAAAATTCTCCATACCGTTCACCATCGGCATTCGCGGGCAACAGTCTTTTCATCAGTCCGGAATTGTTGCAGCGCGAGGGCTACGTATCCAGGAATGATCTGCGCTTCCACACGCATGGCAATGCCTCCAAAGTTGATTTCGCTTCCGTCAACGTCTTCAAAGAACGCCTTCTGCAAAAGGCATTTCTGCAATTCTCTCCCAATAGGCAATATTCTGGGTTTCTTCGCAAAAACTCCTGGTGGCTCGACCAATATGCTTACTTCATGGCTCTGCGCGAAGCAAATCATGGTGTTCCTTGGCCTCAATTCGATCCCGTCATCCAGCCCAATTCCAAGACAATTCGTTTTCACAAATTCGTTCAGTACGAATTTTCCCGTCAGTGGAATTTGCTTCGCGGCTATTGCAAGGCACGGGACATTTCCATCATGGGCGATATGCCTTTTTACGTCGAACATGACAGCGCCGACGTTTGGAGCAATCCTGAATTATTTGACCTGCGCAAAGACGGCGAGCCCGCGACTGTCGGTGGAGTTCCTCCCGATTATTTCAGTGCCGACGGCCAGCTTTGGGGGACTCCCACCTACAACTGGAAGAATTTGCAAAAAACAGGTTTCAAGTGGTGGCTGGATCGTCTTCGTGTCACATTCGCAACCGTCGACCTGCTCCGTCTCGATCACTTCCGCGGATTTGAATCTTTTTGGAGCGTGCCGGCGGGGGAACGTACGGCTAGAAATGGTCGCTGGAAAAAAGGTCCCGGCGCTCGACTCTTCGACACGGTTCAAAAAGAACTCGGTGATTTACCTATCGTTGCGGAGAATCTGGGAATCATCACCCCGGAAGTCGAAAACCTTCGCAAGCGTTTCGCGTTCCCTGGCATGGCTGTGCTGCAATTCGGTTTCGACGAAACGGGCAACCATCGCCCCAACAATTACATTCGCGAACTGGCCTGTTTCACTGGCACCCATGACAACGACACGACACGCGGCTGGTGGAAGAATTTACTGAGATCCGCTCGCACTCATTCTGCGGACCGCGATGCCGTAAAACGAGTCAAAAGCTTTATGCAGACCGACGGCAGCGAAATTCATTGGTCCTGCATGCAGGCCATTCTCACTTCAGCCGCGGAAGTCGCGGTCGTCCCTATGCAAGACCTGCTTGGTCTCGGTTCGGAAGCCCGCATGAATCTTCCGGGCAAAGCGAAAGGGAATTGGGGTTGGCGTTTCACCGAGGATCAATTGAACCGTCATATCGTCGAACGTTTGCGAGATTTAACCAGTGTCTGTGGCCGCGGTTAACAATTTTTGCGCATCATTGTCATTCTAGATTGGACGCGGTTCAGTTCAGAATTATTCTGTTTCAACAATCAGTCAAATCACAAAATCGATTTTGCGATTTTCGGTTCCGTTCACCATGGGGGCTACTTCACAGTACAGTTCACCTAAGAAAATTCTACAACCCGACCGAACTTTCTTCCTGCTAGTTTTATTTTATATATTCATGCAAGGCTTGATTGCTCACTTCAACCTTCAATGTTTTCTTTTATATCCCATACCAGTAGTGTCCCAACGTTATGTGAACAAAATCAATTGGTTATCGGAAACGCGTTGAATTTCGTCGGTCATCGTTTGTGCAAGTAGTTGATCCAATGGGATTTTCTCGAACATGGTCAGGCTGAGGATCTGTAGGATTTCATACAGGCTGGCCGAGAGATGTAGTCGCTTTTTGACGATGGCGACCAGAACGTAGGCGGAGACAGCTATCCAGATTTGAGACCTGACTGCGTTT
>DATFZN010000108.1:0-6143 GCA_035314425.1 Candidatus Acidiferrum sp.
ATGCAGACGAATTCAAGGCATGGCATAACAAAAACTTTGACCGCACGATCGATCCGAATTCCTATCGCATTATAGGTACGGCCGACAATGTAGCGTCAAATGGAGGATGGAGTTTCACTGCCCAAGCCGAGGGCGGCGAACCTTTCCCAATCAAGGGCTGTTGGTCAGCGATTCATACTCGTAAGGGCGATGGTTGGAAGATCTGCATGCTGACCTGGAACATAACACCAGCGCCTGCTCAGACGAAATAGATGAGGAGAGCCGAGCCGCCGAGCAACCAATAGAATCCTGATCCGCGCGGTGACAGAATTAGAACCTGAGGATCCGATAGCTGAAGGGGCTAAACGTTGTTTTTGGTCCATCTGCTATCGGAACCCGAGAAGCTACGGACATTGATCCGAATAGGAGTAGCGCGACTGCTGCAAGATAGCGCATTGGAAAATAAGAATTGTTCATCTGAAGAATCTGAAAGTTGAAGATTCCTTCATTGCCCCCTCGTCCGACGGTAGCCGGCGGCCCAACCCCCGGCCCCGCCGCTTCTATCCCCAGGGTCGGGCCCATCGCCTAATATCTCCTTCTTATATTATTCAGCTTAAGCAGCTGAATCCATTCGGTGCTCCCCAGTATCGGAAGCAGCACACCGATTGCGATTTCCTGGCAAAAACCCTCTTCCGTCAACACTCTCGACAAAATGATTCCTTTTGTTCAGAGTATAAAAACCCCCTCCCTTATTCATGCGGGTTTTCGGGGCGTCGCACAGGCCAAACTCTGGACAAAATGATAAACACGCCAAAAAGGGCAAAAACGGGGCGGCGGCGGCCGAGAAACACGGGCGGGAACGTAGAGGGCAGTGATTTGGAAGCGGATAAGCATCGGCAAAATCAGCTTAGACCTCGCCAAGATCCGTTTAGTACTTTCGCGTTAGACGGTCGATATAGCGGCAGAGGAGGTTGGTATGGTCCGGAGCAAATTTCCGGCGCGGTTTCTGTCATAGGGCGAGCCGCAACGAAATTTCCGCCTTCCCGTTATATGACTGCGAGGGAATTGATTTTCGAATTGGTGCGAGGGGGTCGAGCGAAACTGAAAACTTTAAGGTTAAGTCTATGGAAGTGTTATTGTTATTGTTATTCCTAGTGATGATCCCGGTAATCGCAATGGCTGCGATCTTTTGCATTGTCGCGGCGTTGTTTCTGACGCCGGTGATTTTGTTGACGCTGCCGGTGGCTATTCCGATGTGGATACTTGCTGCGCCGCGCGCTTTGTTGCGGGAACCTGCGCTTTGAGATTCGTAAGGTCCAGGACGAAGCTGCTGATTTATTAAAACGGACGGTCGAACATCATGTATCGGGACGAGCGCGGAGACGCCCTCAAGTCCCGATTTAGCGGTTTAAGATAAATGATGTTCTTCAAGAAATCGTTATTAAACCGGATTGCTTCATTGGCAGGTTCGCTAAAAAAGAGTTCCAAACCAAGATTTTGGTAATCCGCGCCGCTGTGATCTAGGCAGGCTTGCCGATGGGCAAACTGACTTAGCTGGTTTCCTACGTCGACGGCTCCGAGCCCTTTTATCCGATGGGAGAAGAGCCTCAAGGCATCATTATGTATACGCCGGACGGGTACATGTCGGCACAGCTGATGCGTCCCGGGCGGTCGAACTTCGCGTCCGGCGATTGGTTCCGCGGCTCACCTGAAGAGATCAAGGAAGAGGCCTCCGGCTACATCGCCTATAGTGGTCCTTTTCACACAGACGAGGCCAAGAAGACTCTGACCCATTCGATGTTCGTCTCGCTCTTCCCTAACTGGCTTGGACAGACGCAACCACGCGTTGTGAAGATCGAAGGTGACACGCTGCACCTGAGCACCGAAAAACCAATCAAGTCCCGCGCTCAGCAATTCGAGCTGGAGCATGATTTTCAAGGTGTCCCGGAGGCGGCGAGGGCTACAATCTAAAGAAAAGCTGTATTTCGCGATCGAAATCAGACAATCAAGCGGCCGTTTTTCACCTTGGAACTACGACCAGATGCCCTCCGCGGTGTCTTGCAGCCGCTCAATCGGCGCGAATTCACGCTCAACGCCTTAAATTGTCCAATTTGGGTTCTCTCGAACCGGACAATTCTGACACTTTCGTGTCGTCACCCCCAATTGACTGGACTGGTTCTGATTTGCTATCAGCGCACCTGCGCCGAGTGCTACCAACCTGACAACGCCATAGTGCGTCCTCCACGTGCCCGGTCAAATTCGCACCATGACGTTCCAGCGCCAAACACCTAGGCTGGCGGAGGATTTATTCCCCAGATAAACGCCACGTACAGCGGGTGCCCAGACCCTGGGACGCTGTTCAATCTTCCCCAACCGCCAGGCGAATAGTTTCCCGACTGCGCGTAGAAGTTGAACGGCGATCCCGGCGTGATGGAGACCGTATTCGAGAAGAACCCAGTTGGACAGTCGTAGTTGAACGTGACGGCGTGGATCTGGTTGTTCGAGTCGGTATAGGTGTAGGAGACCCAGCCCTGAGCGCCGTGGATGCTCGGCTTGGGGTCCTTAAGCCAGAAACGAATGGTCTGTTCCGGCCCGATCGTCGGAGGCGGCGGAATCAGATAACCACCGTAGATGATCGCGCTGTTGGTCAGCGTCAATGTGTAGGGTCCGCTGTTGACAAACTCGATGATACAAGAGAAATCCAGGTTGATGCCAAGCACTGTCTCGACGGAACTAATCCAGCTTGAGAACGAGTAACCCGCCTGCGTCAGAAAATTAGCAGCTGCGGCCGCCGGCTCCAAGAACTTCTGAGCCAACATGGAGAGCAGTTGAGTTGCATCTATACCGGTCGATTTGGCGAGATTAGCGACGATCTGACTGAAAAATGCGCTAGCATAAATGCTAACGCTGTTAACGATCATGGTCGCGTTGGCGTCAGGAATGGTGTTGGGGTCGTTGCTGGAGAGGCCGAGGGCGTCGTAGGCTTTCACGATAGCTGCGTTTTGCGCCTGAATGGTGCGGACGAGAGGGTTGCCAGTGCGCGGCTGAGGGTTATGGGGGGCGGCAAAGGTGAAACTGGACGGTATTAGCCGAAACGCTCACGTTCTGATATCCGAGAGTGCGTAGTGACGTGACGAAGGCGGTCGCCATTAGTGAGTCCTTACAGGTGATCGAAACGTCCATAGTGAGATCTTCGGGATCGGAGAAAACCCCCCACCTGAATCCAGTGAGCCACCAGTGCGGCTCCGGACCGCGCGAAAAGAGCTTTTGCCCGTTGCGATATAGGGTTGAAGACATTACCAAAATGTCGCTGTCGGCGGCGCAGTCAAAATATCGGTTGTGCTCGGCCGTTGGGTCGTATGGGCGAACGCCGACGGTATGGTCGAGGAGGAAGTAGAAAGGTCCGCTTGAGCCGATTGGGCGAGTATAGACGCCGACCTCGCAGCCGGTTTCAAGTCCATACTGACCTTTCCAGAGTTCGATCATCCAGGTCTTGCCGGCGTAGTCGAAGAAAATGGGCTCGCAGTCGATGACAGCGCTCATCAAGAGGGCCGCGGCGTCGTAGCCGTAGGCGTAGCCGAAGTTGCGTTGCAAGGGGTACATCTTCGAGTAGATGATGTCCTGGCCGGGATCGTAATCGAAGCCAGCGAGGTCGACCGCTTTGGCAAGCATACTGGTGGGTGTCCAAGCTAGCGGAGCGGCTTCTGGCGTCAGGGCTTCGCTCTGAGGAGGCGCTGCCGCGATGGCCATCGGTGCGTTTGCTTGATGCGGGGCCGCGGCGGGATTCTGCATGAAAAATTCGACGAACAGTGGGTGTCCGAAGTAAGGAACATGATTGTAAGGACCGTTCGGCGAGGGAGGATTCACGGAGTTGGCCAGTAAAGCTGCTCCCCCGCTAGCGGTATTTGAGGACAAGCCGGTAGGGCAACTAAAAGAGAACGCAAAGGGTTTTCCGCCTGAAATGTATGTCGCGGTGCCCGCAGAGCCTGCTAGTCCAGGGAAGTCTTCGATCCAAAACTCTCCGGTTTGGTTGGCAGGAATCCGAGCTGGCGGCTTCGTTGCGTAGAAGCCCGAACTTACTCCTGATGTCTGCAGGACGAGGTCAGTCGGACTGTTGTTGTTGATCTTGACGTAGCACGAGAAGTCTGAAAACGGAGTGTAGACCACTTGGTCGGGCGGTGCTGAAGCCGGCTGAATCTGGTAAGTGCCGCCTGTATACACCACCTGCATCAGTTGCATCGTGCCGTCCTGCGCGATCATCGTAAAGTTCCAGTGGGTCCGGCCCGCTTGGATGTCGGGAATTGAGGGGCATTCGAAACCGCTGTTCACATACTGGCACCAAGACTGTACAATACCGACCTTAGGAATATGCGTGTGGCCCATCACGATGCCTTTCGCGTTGTTCCGGAAAGCGAACTGCTGCGCGAACCAGGCCATGTAGCTGCCGTCGTAGTCGGCTTGCGCCGACTTCGCGGCAATTGTTGTGCCCGCAACGCCGGCTCCGTTCTGCGCCACCCACTGCATGAACAAGCCGTCGTATTTCGTCATGGCAGCAGAGATAGTCGTTGGAGCTTGTCCTTTGCCCATCTGGATTGGTGCAGTGATGGAAAACTGGCAGCGCGCCGCGATGTAGTTCAGCAGCAGGCTGGTGATAGAAGGGTTTGTGAACTGGCCGCTCAAGGCGGGAATCAAGCTGGAAAGGCTGAAGCCGTAAGGGGAGCCCTGATTGGGTAAATTCGCAGCGGTTTGCCCGGGCGGCAGGGTCGTATCGAGCATATAAGAAATAGCCCGCGTGACGAAATGGCCGACTGGCACCTCCCCGGCATAGCGCGCATCGGGAGCGTTGAACATCGTCGCCAGGTGGCCGTGGGTGAATACGATGCCGCTAGCATCCGGGTAAATGTCGGGAAGCAGTTGGATCTGATGACCACCGCCAGGGATCTTGTTGAGGTCGGCCTGAGTGAGTAAAATATCGTGATTTCCGTGAATATACTGAACGTTGCCGTTCAATGCTTGGACGACTTGAGTAAGCTTCCCGTTCGGCCCGAATAGATTCGGGTTAGCCGCGAGAATTTCGTCGATGGTAGGTGGATCCATGCTTGGCGGGTATGTCCAAAAATCGAAAAGATCGCCGAGAATGACGAGCCGGTTGACGGGATTTCTGCCCTGATTGGCATTCTGGAGAATGTAGTCCAGAAGAGCAAGCATATAGGGTTCGTGAACAGACTGCTGATACCAGCATGTCTTGTAGTTGGTTCCGATGTGAACATCGCTAATAACGACTGTCTGCATAGCTATTTCCTGATCTCGACGGTGGGTTGGCTGGAGCATTCGAGTGGATTTGCGCCTATTGCCCAGATATGAAGCAAGACGACCAAGCTCCAACTGAGCTTCCGTGGCTGTGTCATCGGCATAGAACGATCCACAGGGCTACTGTCTGATGCTATCAGAGTTGTTCACGCTAGCAAATGGAAAATAGGTTTAGAGCCTGACCCAATCTAACCCAAAAGGCCTAGGCTCGGCTCGAAGCGGTCGTGGCCAGATTTTCGGCGGGTCGTCTTGTATTTCGAATTTTCACGGAATGTTACGTTTTTGTAACAAAGCAAATGCAGCCCGGAAGTGACTTTCCTCAAAGTTATTTGAAATCGTGCCACGGGCCGGTTCGCTCAATCCAAAGTTTCGACAGGCCAGTCGCCTTTGGAAGAGTTACTGTGAAGGCCGTGATAGTTTATTCCGCAGCACGCCGCAGTAGGAAAGGTCGAGGGTTTGCAGGTCGCCAAGGTTCTTGAGCCCGTCGACGTAGAGGTATATTCTCAATTGCCATACAACACTCGGTTCATTGCGGTATTCGACGGCTGTTAGTGAGCGGCGGCACGACGTAAGTGTACAAGGCGTCGTTTGACGAAAGGGGAAATAAAGTACGGCAAGCTCGACGTTTTGGATTTCACCCTGGTGGGATTGGTCCTCGAAATGCTAGCTGTCTCGATAAAATTGCCCGGCGTGTGAGTTACCGCGACCTAAACCGCCGGGCAAGAACACCGCGGGCCAACAGCTTCGCGCGCGCCAATTCTGGTTCCGCCGGACCTGACTTCTTGCCCGACAAAACAGACGCTGCGACCTCCACCACCCGCGGCAGAAATTCCCCGAGGGAAGCACCCGGCAGC
>DATFZN010000109.1:0-3183 GCA_035314425.1 Candidatus Acidiferrum sp.
GATGATGGCCGCGCGTGAAGCGGGTCTTTCCATTCCAGAAAATTTAGCGGTGGTGGGCTACGATGACATCCCTGCAGCGTCATTCGCCTATCCTCCCCTCACCACGATCCGTTCTCATGCTTTTGACCAGGGAAAAATGCTTGGCGAGGCTGCGATTTCGCTCGTCCTTGGAAAAGGGATCGGGAGCCAACAAGACGTCCTCTCCCTCGAGTTGATAATTCGGGCGTCTTGCGGGGCGACAAGAAAGAACTTATCCCCTTCTTCCCTCCACAGCAGTAAGAAACCCCGGGGCAAACCCGTCCATTCTCACGAGCCTCGGAAGTCTTAAAGCGGCGAATTCCTGCCGCGCGGCTCGCACACCCGTTTGCTCGACTTCACTGCTGGGGCTGAACACAACTTTCCCGCTTGCATCCAGATAGTCCACTTGGGAGTGTCCCGAGTACTGGTCGCCCGACTCCGACAAGACCAAGGTGTCCTGGACCCGCTGGTATCCGGTCAACTGGATCTCCCTGTCGCCCGTGGCGGCCCAGCGGCCATAGCCGGGGCTGGTCTCGCTTGCAACCTCCTGAACCGCGGGAATAGGGGCAAGTGTCTTGTATCCACTGCAGGTGGTGAAACTACCATCACTACCATACATCGCGAGGCTCAGGGGGGACTGCGACTGCCCAACCGGCTTCATCTTCACTTCCCACACCCCCACGATCGTCTTCCTCCCAGCCGGCAGGGCGAGGAGCATAGTCGGAATGACAAGGCACACGACAAACCACCCGATGAATCTGCCCCTCCTATCAACTTCCCTGGCCGATTCCGCGCTTGAATCGAAAATTGTGGCGTATTGAGAATCGTTCGCCGTAGCCATCTGATTAAACTATTTCCTGGAAGCAAAGATCAAGTTTTTAACTGGCCTTCTCGAGCGCCGCGCGATGCAGGAGCGCTGTAGAGAAACGCGCCGAAGCAACCTACAGGGAATATCGAAAGCAAAGAGCGAGCGTGTCAGGAGGAGATGGGTTCCGACTGCCTCTTTGGTGACTGCTCGCAGCGCGCTGTCTCTCGGTTTGGTTGTGGGAAGTCCAGTGTTATCAAACAAACGTTTGAGATGCAAAGCGAGGCCACTTCGGCTACAAGAGATCCGCTAAAGGAGGCGTGCTTAGCCAGGGGTGTCTGGGTGAACTCGTGATCAAATGCCCCACCAGATTGACGGCACTCGCTAAGCCCTCTTCGCTGCTCGGGCGGGACTCTGGCTTCGTCGGCTCTCGGGTGGAAGAGACAGAGGCGCGCATCAATTGCAAGTATCGGAATTCTCTAAGGTCTTTGTAAAAAGTGCGTGAAAATTGCGTGATACTTGAATTGTCGATTTATAAGTTACCTTAAATAAGGATATTATATAATCCAGTCTATGGCCGTTTAAGCCGTAGACGGTACAATTGCGCCAGGGGCCGGCCGTGGGTTCGAATCACATCTGGCGAAGCCAGGAATGTTACAGGGTATGCGTCTTGCCAACCGCACCTAGCATTTCGCGGCGGAATTTGTTGAAGTGGGCGGATGACGGAACCCGAAGAAGTTAAAGCACGGTGCCGGCGCACGCGGCAGGAGGTCCAGCGGCTTGTGCGTGAGTTTGCAACCAGTGGCTTGGCACGAAGCGAGTTCTGCCGGATCCACGGAATGACGTTGAGCACGCTGCAGCGAGGACTCAATCGAGAGCGAATAAAATCCGGCGGCAGCCAAAGCAATGCCAAAAGGCTGGTGAGAGTCAAAGTAATCGGTGGGGGCCGCGCAGCGGATCGTGAAGGTCCATGTGCAATGGCAGTGGTATTGGCCAATGGCCGGCGCATCGAGTTGAACCGGCACTTTGAGGCGTCGCAGCTGCGTCGGGTCGTAGAGGCACTGGAAGGATTCTAACTAACGTTGTGTTTGAACTTGGGCCGGCGACCAGGATTTACGTGACTCTTGGAGCCACCGACATGCGCAAGGGTTTCGATGGCCTTTACGGGATCGTGCGCGACCGCCGTCGACGGGAAGATCTATGTGATCGGCGGGCAGACGAAAGAAGACCCCCACTCGCCTTCTCGTTGAGGAATATAACCCCGCGACCAATATTTGCCGTACATGCGCACCGCTGCCCGAAGGGCTGAGCCATCCCGGCGTCACCTCGATGGGCGGCAAGATCTATGTCTTCGGCGGTTTCCTTACACCCGTTGTTTCAATAGTCCTCGATTCACTTAATACCGGAAGTCTTGATTGATTCGACCAACTGGCGTTGGAACACGAAGAAGAGTACAAGCGTTGGCACCGCGACCACCACCGATGCAGCCATAATATAGTTCCAGGCGGCGGAATATTGATTTTGGAAACTTGCTACCGCAAGTTGTAAAAGCCAGAGGTTTTGATTGGTCGTGATTGTTAACGGCCAGAGAAACGCGTTCCAGTTAACCAGGAAAAAGAACACCGCCAATGCCG
The DNA here is from genome assembly GCA_035314425.1 of Candidatus Acidiferrum sp. Lineage (GTDB taxonomy): Bacteria > Acidobacteriota > Terriglobia > Acidiferrales > UBA7541 > Acidiferrum. The sequence continues at coordinate 2,458 of DATFZN010000109.1, forward strand.
ATAAGATCGGCCGGCTGAGCGGAAGCATAATGTTCCAGTAAATGCCCCAATAGCTTGCCCCATCGATAATCGCCGCTTCTTGCAGATCAATCGGGATTCCAAGGTAAAACCGGCGCAGCAGAAATATCCCAAACGCGTTGAATGTGACCGGGATAATCAACCCTGCATAGGTGTTCACCATACCCATTTTCTGCACCAGGATGAACAGCGGGACGATGATCACCTGTAACGAAACCAGAAACGTCGAAAAGATTGTCAGAAATATCGTCTCGCGACCTGGAAATCGTAGGCGGGCAAAAGCAAAACCAGCCATCGAATGGAAGAGGAGCGCAATTACAGTGATCGTTCCCGCCACGAAGAAAGTATTCAGAATATAGCGGATAAACGGCAATTGTGTGAACACATACTGGTAGTTTTCCAGGGTCGGATGATGCGGGATCAGGCTGGAGTTGAAGATTTCAGCCGGTTCCTTGAGCGAAGCCGAGACCATCCAAACCAATGGCGATGCGCGCTGCTGTAACCTCCTTCGGTGGTCCCTTTTTCCAAAGCCGATTTTCGCGGCGAAACACCACCGTTCGCCTTGGTACACCAGTCAACGACTCTTTGAATGGAATCATCCTGCATGGAACCCACTGCCCAAACGCAGAACTTTGCCGCTTCCTCGGGATTTTTGCCCTTGGCATTGGCGACGAAGGCCCATCCACCCAAAATCGTTCTTTGCTGGCC
>DATFZN010000110.1:0-4815 GCA_035314425.1 Candidatus Acidiferrum sp.
AACAGATCCGCAAGCGAAACTTTCTCCCAGTGCACTTGGACCCGTGCCGGTTGCAAGCGCGCCGAAGTGCCCGCCACATCTCCACGCACATACAGGATCCCCACCGACTGCAGAACCACTCCGCTGCGCCACGGTTTTGCCTCGAGATTCAATTGCCAGCGACCCAAGCCGGTCTGCTCAACATCGCCCGAAACACTGATGAACGCAAAGGCGCGCTTCTGATTCTCAAATTTGAATGTGATTCGACCATCATCGAACTCGATTTTCCGCAGAAAGTTACCCGGGCTGGCGGCTTGTTCGAGCCCGCTCGAATTGGCATCTCCCAGAGTCCCCGCATGCTTGCCAGCCGAAGACGGCGGCAACCAATCTTCCAAGTTCCAACGGCCATTTGCGTTTCTCACTAGGATCAGACTCGGACGCGTAAGGGACATCGTTCCAAACGCCAAATGTCCTCTGAGCAGGGCCAGCCATCCTAGACTGGCCTGCATCCTGTCGGCGCGCAAAAAATACTCGTGACCAAACTCCGGTGTTTCTCCGATGGTTACGCCATCCATGTCCAGCCGCGGCATCGGCAGAAACTCTGCCGAAAATTGGCTGACCTGCACAGGCCGCCCGAATTCGCGTTCCAGGTTGCCAATCAGATAGCCATGCATACGCTTCGTCCGAAGTGCAAATGAAACACTCAGTTGCACTCCAACAATCAGGGCTACCAGTACAAGAGCCCATTTCCAGAATTTTTGAACGCCATTCATGTCGATGGGAGTTTCTCAGACCAGCAGGGAAAAGTGTAGTCGTCCCTGCTCACTCACTCTCAGTGGACCGTGTGCAACATCCGGCCCCATCGGGTTCGCGCGGGAAGATGTAACAGCGTGTCGAATATCCCGACAATGCGCTGGCCGAAAGAGCTTTCGCCATAGTCGCTGCTGTTTGCTTCCACGGACCAGTAAATCAAAAATGGGCGGCCCATGATCGCGTCGCGATCAACAAATCCCCAATAGCGGCTATCCAGGCTGTGATCGCGGTTGTCGCCCATCGCAAAATATTTCCCTGCGGGCACAACAATTTCGTCGCCCTGGACGTACTTGCCGAGTTCATGGGCCCACTCCGGTTGTACCGGGGAAAGAAATATTTGATTGCCAACTGGCGGAAACGAATAATTCAACGGATCATTCCCAAACGTTGAATCGTGCACCACGTATGGCTCATTGAGCGGCTTACCGTTGATGTATACCTGCTGGTCCACAACTTTCAGATGATCGCCGGGTAATCCAATGACCCGCTTAACAAAATGGGGATGATCCTGGTACGGAAATTTAAAAACGATAATGTCGCCGCGTTGCAATTCCCGATAAGGGAGCAATTTGTCGTACCAGTGTCCGCGTCCGCCAAAAACAAACTTATTTACGAGCAGGTGATCGCCTACGAGAAGAGTTTTTTCCATGGAAGGCGACGGAATCTTGAAGGCCTGCACCACAAAACTTGTACCAAAAAGGGCCAGAATCACCGTGACCAGCAGCGATTCCAGGTATTCAGAAATTGTCGTCTGATTCGCGCGCGATTCCTCCGCTGCGGGTTCCACCTTCAGCGGCAAAACTCCATTTTCTTCGACTAGGACGATTGGCTCCGGCGAAATCGTTTCATCCTGCATCAGATTTTGCCTCTTCCTTGATTGCTTCCTGAACCAACAGTAGTTTCTCAAGGGCACTGCGCGCGGCTTTTTGTTCCGCCTCCTTTTTCGTGCTGCCTTCCGCGCTGGCCATCCGCTCCCCCTTGACCCACACTTCCACTAGGAATGTTTTCTGGTGGTCAGGGCCACTCTCCCCGGCTAATTTATATTCTGCCGGCAGATCGCCTCTTCCCTGCAAAAATTCCTGCAAAGCGCTCTTCCGGTCTGACTCCGAAATGTCTTCGCCATTTTCCAGCGCCTGCAGAAAAACCGTTCGCGAAAGTAATTGTCGCGCCGGATTTAACCCGCCATCCAGATAAATCGCCGCCACCACCGCTTCAAACGCGTCAGCCAGCAGCGCAGGCTTATCTCTTCCGCCGGTCTTCTCTTCGCCACGACCCAGCCGCAGATGGTCCCCCAAGCACAATCTTCGTGCGCTAATTTCCAGCGAATGGGCATTCACGATCCTCGCACGGCTCTTCGACAGCTGCCCTTCCGACCATCCCGGAAAGTGCACCAGCAAATACTCGCTGGTCAGCAGTTCGAGAACCGCGTCGCCCAGAAACTCTAGCCGCTCGTTATCCTGAACCTCCGAGCCAATAAAGGATATTTCTTCTCCACGGGCAGTTCGCAATTCCGGTACTGCTGAACTGTGCGTTAACGCGCGTTCCAGCAAGCTCGTATCTTTGAATTCATAACCGAGCCGTTCGATCAGCCGAGTATCATCCTCGCGGGGCATACTTTCTATTCACACCTTGGTCGTCGCGGAAAGCTTCAACGCTTTCCTACTTGGGTACGCTTAATTGTGTCGTTGCAAGCTTTTTTGCTTCGTCGATTCCAGTCTTACATGTCGCCGAGAGCGAACTCTGGATCGCGGCGCACTTCGTGAACGCGCTAATTGCGTCATCAAAATGGGAAGCTTTCTCGTTGCAGATTCCCAGCACCAGATAGTTCACCGGATCTGGATTGGGGTCATACTTCACCGCTTGCTCCAGATTCGGTATCGCTTCCGCATACTTATTCCGCCGGAACGCCACCATACCTAATCCGCTATAGGCCATTGCCTGTACTTGATTTTTGGCGATGGTGAACTGCTCATCCGTCATGCCCGGGGGCTTCGGGATCGTCGGGACGAGCTCTAGGGCATTCTTCCCAAATTTCTCTGCGTCCGCAAGCGCCTTCGCTTTCTGTTCGGCAGTCATCGTGTTGCTCATCGTTCTCGGCAAAGCCGAGGCCATGATTGCCATGGTCTGGGCATCATTTGGTTCGAGCGATAATTCCTTTTCTCCAGCCGCTTCCATCTTCTCCATCTGTCCGGTGTTCGAATATCCCATCACTTGCCAGTTCAGCACCTCTACCCGGTAGCGGCTATTCGGATATTTTGTCAGAAAGTCTTCGCCCATTTGTAATTTCTTCGGCACATCCGTTAACGGCGCTTCTCGGTATGCATGGATCGCCGCGTCTTCTTCCGCATTTACCGGTGGTGCGGCGTTGTCCAAGGTCAACGGCTGCGCGGGAGCTTGCGATTTATCGCCTGGGGCGGGATTTGTCGCGGGAGGCGTTCCCTGCTGCGGCGCCTGCGCGCGCGCCCCACTCCCCCCCATCAATCCCACCGCCAGCAATGTCGCACCCAAAATACTTTTTTTTGTGCCACTCATTCGCAATCTCCTTCCATTCTCTCAGGGCCGTTCTACAGGCTTCCTGGTTTCCAAGTCACTTAATCCGCTCTTCGCGGCCAACTGAGCCTGCGAAGGGGCACCCTGCACATCAAGCGCGGCCTGGTATTCCGACTTTGCGCGCTCTAACTCACCTTCATCTTCTAGCACACGTCCTAGGTAAACATGCGACCAGGCCATGACCATCGGGTCGTCCGTCGCTGGATGCTCCCCTGTTGTTAACTTCCCGAAGACCTCTTTGGCGCGCGGCCCGTCGTGGTCCAACAAGGCCACCAGTCCCATTCCGTACCGCGCACGTACTTGATCCGGATATTTCGCCAGCACGATTTTGAACGACGCCTCGGCTGCCCGCGGGTTCTTTTTTGAAATTTCCCGTTCGCCATCGGTAAGCGCCGTAATCATCCCTTGATCGTTTGGCACAGTCTTCACGGCTGCTGCTCTTCTGCGCGCCAAATCCTCTTTGTTCAGGTCTGCCGCAGCGGCTTGTGTTCCTGCCGGCGCAAACTGAATCGCTGCCACCCGCGCCTCTTCGGCCTTCAAATCAATTCCACGCACCATATCTGGAAAGTAATTCCGCATGGATGGGTCGTTTTTCTCATAGCCAGGAAGAGCGTTGTACAGTGTCCGAACCATCACGTAGCCCGACTCATCGTCTACCTTCAGCACGGATTCTTTTTCTCCTGGCGACATTTTTTTCAACTTCAACTCCACCGCCCGCACCATGCACTCTGAAAACCACGAAAAATAATCCTCATGCAGATTCTGCGGCAACTCTGGCGCTTTCGCCGCCAGTTCATACACCGGTCGCTTTACGACCACAACGTGCGAGTACATTAGCGGCAGCTGATCCAGCAAGAAATGTAGATAGGCATGGCGCACAACATCGGTCGGGACATTCTCGCCTCCGCTTAGAATGATTGCGTAGTGGTCCCCATAGTTCCGCACGTTGGTGATTCTTCCCACCAGTGGTTCCAAGATGATTGTGAACGAACGAGGATCATTCAGATTGGAGAGTTCTCGCACATAGGTGCTGCAAACCAGGACAATTTGCGAAATCGAGTCGTGCAATTCTTCAATATCCCGATTGTAAACCGGTTGCACTTGCCGCCACAATTGGCCAATGTTCTGTTCGATGTAGTAACTGGAGAGCAGTTCGCTGAAACCTTCGAGCTCAATCACTTCCGGTGGTAATTCATCGCGCCGCAGCACCTGCTCAAATCTCGGGGCCGGTCCGGACACCAGCCCGAACCACACATAGCGCGACAACATCGCCCCGGGATCTTTCAAGACGTGTCGCTGATAAAATTCGCGCACCGCCTCTACTGCCGGGCCCTTCTGCTGCTTCATCCTTTCGCGCATCTGGGCACGATAGGTCGACCAATGATCGGCGTTGACCTCCCCGTCATACCCGGAAGCGTAGAGCGCGCACATCGTCGCGAACATGGCTTCGCTTCCGTCCACGCTGATGTTGGT
>DATFZN010000111.1:0-4576 GCA_035314425.1 Candidatus Acidiferrum sp.
TCTCTTGACGTCCCCCAAACCTCGTATCCTTTCTCCAGAAGGAGTTTGGAAAGGTATGCCCCATCCTGCCCGGATATGCCGGTCACCAGAGCCGTCTTCATGAAGAGTACACAGATTGCACGGATTGCGTTTGTTGGCTCGTTGAAATCTGTGGCTGATCAGGGGTCCGGAAGACGCCCGGTTCAAAGCCGGGAATCGGGAAAAATCCCGATCGGTTGTAAAGGGCTTACGCTGGTATATCCTTTTTATGATCGGATTGATCGTCTGTGCTTTCCCAAACGACATACGTCGGGCGTTCCATCATTCGGAAATGCATTCGTGCTAGATATTCGCCCATGATCCCCAGCGCAAACATTTGCGCGCCGGAGAAGATGGCGATGAGCGAAGCCAAAAAGGGAAAACCAGGGACGCTGCGACCTTCCACGAAAAAACGCGTCACCACATAAACAAACACCAGAATCCCGAAAACCGTAAAGCCGAAACCGATAGCGCTAGCGACTTGCAGTGGCCACACGCTAAAACCAGTCATCAAAGTGAGAGCGTGGATTATGAGTGAGCGCAGGGTGTAGTTTGATTTGCCCGCAGCACGGGGATGGTGCGGCACCGTGATCGCCGCGAAACGTGTCGTGCCCCATGTGAGCAGCACATCGAGCGAAACGAAGGGGCTTTGATAGCGCCCAAAAGCGACTCGCAAATGCGTTCGCAGCGCGCGGTAAGCGCTGACGTTCCGTGCTAATTTCGCGCCCATGACGCGTTGCAGCGCAAATTTCGTGAGCTTCGATGCCAACCCGCGCCAGAGCCCGTGAGGCTCCCTTTCCGGCGTGCCATACACGACATCGAATCCATCTTCCAGCTTAGCAATGAGCTTTGGCATGTCCTCCGGCGCGTGCTGTAAATCGTCGTCCAGGGTTACGACCGTCTCGCACCGGGCCGCACGGATCCCGCACAACAACGCGTTGTGTTGGCCATAGTTGCGCATAAGGTTTATTCCGCGCACTCGCGAGTTTTCCGCCGCCAGCCGTTGGATGATCGCCCAACTTTGGTCGCGGCTACCGTCGTTGACCAACACCATCTCATACTCTCTTGCCAATACCCTCAGCACCGGCTCGAGGCGGCGGACCAAGTCCGGTAGCGTCGGCTCACTGTTGTAAACCGGTACGATCACTGAAATAGAAAAAGCCATTTGCAGTGCGTCCTCTATTCGGCGAAAATACGCGCCCCATGCTTCGTTCGTAGCAATGACTGAAACTTACAAAATGCCGTTGCGCTCCTCATGAGAACATCTTGACATCGAATGCATTCATGGGCCAGCCCGGCGTTAAGCGGCTTCATCAGCTCTTTCCTGAGCGACATTCCGGAACCGCTTTATGCTTCGAGATCAGATGTTCTTCTAGCCAAGCATGGGAGCTATTTCAGTGAAGTTGCGTTTTGAAGAGCGTGAACAATCGAAATTCGGGTACCGCATGGCGAGGTTGACCTTGGATGCTGGCTGTGGGCCGGCGGATGCCGAAAGGATCACGGAGATGTGTCGGTCGTCCGGCGTGGAGATGCTGACCTTGCGCGTGCCTACGGATAAAGTTGCGCTAGTTCAGGCACTTGAAGCCCTCGAATTCCGCCTCATGGACTGCCTTGTCTACTACGAGTGCTCGACGGAATATCTGTCGGCGGTTAAGCCATCGACTCTGGAAATCCGGAAAGCGACGGTCGAAGATGCCGCCGCGGTCGCAGAAACTGCCCGCCTCTGCTTTTCCGACTATTCCAGCCACTACCACGCCGATGCCCGCCTCGACCGCGGCAAGGCGTCCGAAGCCTACATCGACTGGGCACAACGTTGCTGCGCCGACCGAGAAGTGGCCTCATGCGTCTTTGTTGCGATCGTGGGCGAAGCCATCGCCGGATTTATCGCCCTGCGGCAAAACTCGCCCACGGAGGGCGAGGGCGTTCTGAATGCGGTGCATCCCAGCTTTGCCGGCGCCGGTATCTATGGACAATTGATCACCCGTAGTAAGCAATGGTGCTGCGATAACGGTATGAAAAAAATGGTGATTTCCACGCAGATAGACAACCTGAAGGTCCAACGAACTTGGAGCAATCGGGGCTTTTACCTTTATAAGTCCTATTACACGCTCCATCGCTGGTTCATTTGACCGTTAGCATCTGTCCTGTGGCTTCAAGAACGCGACTCGGGAGTTACCCTGTTTTAAAAAGTCGCCGCAGAAACCTCTGATTGGCTAGACGGGCCGTCCAGAAGGTATAGAGGAAAAACACTGCAAAATCACGTGCGTGTAAGGAATCCGCAAAAGATCGTGACGGACGAACGACCTCACCTGTGAAAAGACCTGCGCCGCGAGCTTCGCGTATTCTGCGGATTCGCGGACATATTGGCCTCGATCGCGGCTCACGACGAATCGCGCCAGTTTCGGCTGCCCCGCCACAAAACAGCCATCGTACGTGACCAGCCGTCCGCCCGGTTTGAGTGCTCTGCGGGCGAGCTTGAATAGACTAACGGCGCGATCGTCGTCCAAATGGTGCAACACGCCCGTGGCCAACACGAGATCAAAGCTGGCCGCTTCCTGATCAATGGCCGTCAGGCCGACATCGCCACAAAAAAACCGTCCACGGCTGCCGAACCGCTTCTGCGCCGCTTCCACGTATTTGGGATTAATATCGAAACCGAGGTAATCTACGTCATGCAGGTTTTCCAAAATGTCCCCTGGCCCGCAGCCGATGTCCAGGACCTTCTCCCCGGGCACAGGTCGGACGTATTCGGAGATGTAGACGCGGTAACTGTCACCCCCCACGATGGTACCAAACAACCGGTAAACAGAGGGTAATGTTAGCAGAAAATAAAGTCCGTCGGGTGGTTTCATAGTTCCCTTCGCACAGTTTTACACGACCCAATAGTGCAGGCCAGCGTAACGGATACGAATTGAACGAGGGCGATCATGGCTTGAACTCGCTCACCGCTTCGATGACCCGAGTCTGCTCCTCCTCGGTCAGCGCGCAAAAGAATGGAAGGCGGAGGAGACGGTCACTAATGTCCTCGGTCACCGGCTGGTCACCAGCTCTGCCCCCATAGCGCAGGCCAAATTTGGAGAGGTGTAGCGGCAGGTAGTGAAAGACGGCGAGGATTCCGTGTGCTGCAAGATGCTCAATGAGTGCCTGCCGCGCGGCGAGGGATGGCAGCAGCAGATAGAACATGTGGTACGCCTGCTCACAATGCGGCGGGACGATGGGCAACCGCACACCACTGATTCTGGACCAGTCGGAGAGTTCAAAGGCGTAACGTTCCCAGATCTGCCGCCGTCTGGCCTGAATGTTTGGCCAAACTTCCAGTTGCGCAAAAAGAAACGCCGCCAGCACGTCGCTCATGACATAGCTGGAGCCAATATCCACCCAGGTGTACTTGTCCACCTGCCCTCGGAAAAACATGCTGCGGTTGGTGCCTTTCTCACGAACGATCTCGGCGCGCTCGACATAGGCCGGATCATTGATGAGCAGCGCACCGCCTTCGCCGCAAGTGATGTTTTTTGTCTCGTGAAAACTCTGCACCCCAAACTCGCCGAACGTTCCGAGCCATTTGCCGCGGTACTTCCCAAACAGGCCGTGCGCGTTGTCTTCAATGATTTTCACGCCGTGACGCCGGGCGATGTCGCTGATTGAATCCATTTCGCAGCCGATGCCCGCGTAATGGATGAGCACAAGCGCCTTCGTTTTGGGCGTGATCATGGCCTCAAGCCTGGTTTCGTCGAGGTTGAACGTGTCAGGGCGAACGTCCGCGAAAACAATCCTTGCGCCACGTAGCGCAAAGGCGTTGGCGGTTGATACAAAAGCGAACGAAGGCACGATCACTTCATCCCCGGTCTGGATATCCAGCAGAAGGGCACTAATCTCCAGCGCGTGGGTGCAAGAAGTCGTCACCAGGGCTTTGTGGACACCTACTGTTCGTTCGAGCAGCGCTTGGCATTTTTTGGAATAGGTCTGATCGCCTGCGATCTGCCCGATGGACATCGTTTGAAAGATGTACTCGAGTTCCCGACCAAGCAGGGAAGACCGGTTAAATGGGATTTTACGATTTTCTTGCAATTTCACGTTACCTACATATACACGGCTGCAAAGATGTTAAGCACGCACCAATCAAGCACGCACCAGACTTCCCGGTTTAGACTAGGCCAGAGCAACGGTTTCGGCCCTCCGGGCGGATTTTTCATGAAAAATCCGGGTTAGCGACTTCGTCGGCATAGACGTGTCGAGCGTTGAATTGCCGGCGAGTGACGGTTATCTGGCTTAGCGCTGCATTTGCTTTCGGGAGCGAAGCGTGGTCGACGTCCTCGCAGGGACTATGGACGCACAGTCCGGGCATATCATTCATGTTGCTGTCTCCTGGCCCTCAGACACGAACGCGCTTCGAGCCTTACCGGTTAAATGGGATTTTACGATTTTCTTGCAATTTCACGTTACCCACATATACACGGCTGCAAAGATGTTAAGCACGCACCAATCAAGCACGCACCAATCAAGCACGCACCAATCAAGCACGCACCAATCAAGCACGCACCAATCAAGCACGCACCAA
>DATFZN010000112.1:0-18982 GCA_035314425.1 Candidatus Acidiferrum sp.
CTCTTTCGGCTATCACGAAGCGGATGAGGTGCGCGCGGCTATCGATACGATTGCGAAGCGCACTGATGTGGACCCTACGCGATTTGGCCTGTGGGGATACAACCTGGGGGCGTATGCCGCGTTGCGTGAAGCGGAGAAAGATCCACGCGTGCGTGCAGTTGTGCTCGATTCGGTATATGACTATCCGAAGCAGATGGTGAGGATTGGCGTGGAGAAAACGGGAGTCGGCGGATTTCCGTTGATGGTTAAGTCCGCGGAAACCGGCTTTGAATGGTTGAACTACGGTTACAAGGATGACCCCCCGCTGTCTAGCAAATTGAAAGCAATGAACGGCGTCCCGATTTTGTTCATTGAGGCGGCCGACGATCCGGAACTTTCCACCATTACGCGCAACATGTTCATGAAAGCCTCCGACCCACGTGAGCAGCAGATTGTGGCACACGGAAATTTTGTGAATATGCCGGATGATGAGAAAAGAGCGTACGAGAACCGCGTTGTGACGTTCTTCCTAACGAAGTTGCCGGTCACCGCCATCAACACTTCGACTGTTGCCAGCAAGGCCACTAAGCCCGGCAAATGATTGTTCGTTGCGGCAGGGAACGACTGCCGGATAGACCGCATACATCGCGCATTTAAATCCCTCTTCGATTGCTTGCTGCCTTTGCTCTTTGCTGACAAACAGCCACTCCGGTTTCGGCGTGCCAGACTGCCACTCCGGGATTTGCTCGTGGAAATAAAAACCCAATTGATAAACATAATCGCGATCAAGTTGCCATGCCGCCGCGTGTGCGGCGGAGAAATCCGGCCAGACATTTTTTACGACTACAGTTGCGTCTCGCGCGGAAACTCCTGGGTCGAGATTTGGCAAGAAGCGATCAAGTTCGATAACCAGCAAAAGCGTCGTCAAGGCAATCGCAAGGAGCGAAAACGTATATCGGCGAATCACACCGAGTAGAGCGATCACGACGCCACCAACGACGGCGAGCGACCAAATGCGCGTAATACCGCAGAGCGGGCTCACGCACTGCATTGCCGGAACCGTTCCTGAGTAACGTTGCACTCCGAGGCCAAGCAATAGGAATGCGGCGCCCGAGAGCACGAAAATCCAGCGCCCAGACGATTTGCCCTCGATAAGCAACTGGGTGGTGTAGTGGGAGATTAGCATCGCGATTGCTGGGAGAGCAGGGAGGATGTAGCCGGGAAGTTTCGACTTGGAAATGGAGAAGAACGCAAAAGTGAGGAGTGCCCAGGAAAGGAAAAATACAAGTTTTGCGTGATTCGAAGTACCGAACCGTGAAATCTTCGACACCTTTAAAACGCCGGCAAGTAAGAGTATTGTCCAGGGGAATATGGCGATGAGGATGATGGGAACGTAAAACCAGAAAGGTTGCATGTGCTGGAACTCTGGCGTGAGGAATCGCTGGAAATTGTGTTCGACGATGAAGACGCGGAGGAAATCCGGATTGCGGCGAGCGCAGAGTATGTACCAGGGAAGTGCCGTCAGAGAGAAGCTCAGAATGGCGGCGGGATGCAGGCAGCGGAAGGAGTCGCGCCATCGTTTGGTGAATGCGGCCCAAACAAACACAGTACCACCGGAAAGAATGATGGCTGCAGGACCTTTTGCGAGGACCGCCAAGCCGAGAAAAAACCCGAAGAGCACGAGAGCAAGCCAAGGGGTACGCGGGAGAATGGGTGAATTGCCGTTGCGGGTGAGCCCAAGAATGACAGCCACTGTAACCATGGCGATAGCCAACGTCCCGGAAAAGAGCATGTCGGTGGCGGCAGCGTGGGAGAATCCGATCATACCGACCGTCAGAGGCAAGAGTAAAAGCAACCAGCGAGCCGGCTCCCGACCGTACAGCTTCCATGCGAGCCACGCCATGGCCAGAGTTGCGAGTAGCGCAGAAAAGGCGCTGGGAAAACGGGCAGAGGCTTCGCTGACGCCGAATAGTTTGAACGTTTTTGCGGCGGCCCAGTAATAAAGGACGGGTTTCTCAAACCAGGGCTTTCCGAAAAGCATGGGGGTAACTAGATCGCCGGTTTCCGCCATTTCGCGGGCGACCCAGGCGTAGCGCGGTTCGTCCGGACCGACAAGACCCAGGGCTCCGAGTCTGTGGAAGTAGCAGAAATAAAGGGTGGCCAGGATCAGGATGAGCCAGAGGATTCGAACGGCATGGGAATCTGCGGCGCCGGACGGAGACGGTTCGATGCTGAGAGAAGAGTCGAGTTGCGTCACGAAATGATGAGTTTAGCATCGAAAATGCGGTCAGAAAGAAGATAACGCGGAGGCCCACAGAGGCAAAAAGAAGAAAAATCAGGACCAAACCTGCACCGCCAGCGACCAAGGGGCCGCGTACCCCTCGGCCAAAGACTAGAATGTGGGAAGATATCCCGGACAATGAAAGAGCGGTTGCAATATGTGCTCGCGTGGTCGGCGATCAAGCTGCTAGGAGTTTTGCCGCGTCCGATAGCGCGCGCATTGGCGGCCGGCGGAGCGCGGGTGTTGCTGTGGACGATGCCAAGATTGCGTAAAACGGCGGAATTCAACCTGCGGTTAGCGTTTCCGGAATGGCCAGAGCCGAAACGGCGTGAAGTACAGCGGAAGATGGTGCGAAACCTGGGATGGATGGCGGCAGAATTCGCGCGGTTACCGAAGTACACCAAAGAAAACATCGAGCAATTTGTAGTCTTGGACGGCCATGAAAATTTTCTTGCCGGGAAGAATCGCGGCAAGGGCGTGATTTATTTGACGGGGCATATCGGGGCTTGGGAGCTTTCCTCATTCGCACATGCATTGTATGGATTTCCCTTGCACTACATGGCCAGGCCGCTCGACAACCAGCTGCTCGATCGTATGGTGAACCGCTATCGGGGATTGTCTGGGAATACCCCTATTTTCAAAAATGATGCGGCGAGAGGAATGTTGCGGATTTTGAAAAATGCCGGGACGGTGGGAATTCTGGCGGACCAAAACACCATGTATGCAGAGGGGGTGTTCGTGGATTTCTTCGGGACACAGGCTTGCACCACGGCGGGAATTGCGCGGGTGGCACTGCATACGGAAGCGGCGGTCGTGCCCGGGTATGCGTATTGGGACGAAGGAATCCGCAAGTATCGATTGAGATTTGAGGCGCCGGTAGAGTTGACCAGGACAGGGAATACAGAGCAGGACATTCAAGAAAATACCCATAGGTTTGCGAAAGTGATCGAGGGAATCATCCGCCAGCATCCCGAGCAGTGGGTGTGGATCCATGCGAGGTGGAAAACGCGGCCAAAGGGGGAGGCGGCATTGTATCCGTTTCTGAGCTAGAGGGAACGGTCAAACGTTCAAAGTAAAAATGCGGAGGGCATGGAGCGTTCGGGGTTCCGTTCGAAGGATGGGAAAAGCAATCGCAGAGGCAAGGGAGGCGTAGAGATGAACTATACGGCTGGGGAATTGGCAAAGGCGATTGGGGTTGCGGTGGAAGGCGACGCTTCAATTGAAGTGACGGGAGTGGCTGCGCCGGAGCGGGCCGGGACGAGGGATTTGATTTATGTGGAGAGCGCGAAGCATATGGAGCGGGCCGCTTCTTCCCTAGCCACCTGTGTGATTGCGGGCGGGGGAATTGCTTTTCCCGGCAAGACGATACTACGCAGCGTGCAGCCCAAGGTGAGCTTTGCCAAAGCGTCCGCGTTGCTGCGGGATCGTGCACCGCTGGCTGTGGGGATACATCCAACAGCAATCGTTGCTCCGCTGGCACTGATCGGGGCGAATGTGAGCTTAGGCCCGTATGCGGTGATTGGAGAGGACGCGCATATTGGAGACGGAACACAGGTTGGAGCGCATTGTGTAATTGGGGCGGGGAGTTGGATTGGCGAAAACTGCAGGCTACACCCCAGAGTGACGTTTTATCCTGGAGTGCGTGTTGGGCATCGCGTGGAAATTCATGCAGGCGCGGTCCTTGGAGCAGATGGATTTGGATTTGCATTTGATGGAGAGCGTTATTGGAAATTTCCGCAGGCGGGAATTGTGGAGATCGGCGATGACGTGGAGATTGGGGCGAACGCGACGATTGACCGCGGCTCGCTAGATGACACCCGAATCAGCGAGGGAGTGAAACTCGACAATCTGGTGCATGTCGGACATAACGTGCAGATCGGTAGGCATACGGTGATTGCGGCGCAGACGGGAATTTCCGGGTCCAGCACGTTAGGGCATCATGTCGTCTTGGGTGGGCAAGTGGGGATTGCAGATCATTGTACATTGGAGGACAGATCGATTGCCGGGGCGCAAGCGGGGATCCCCACGCGGAAGATTATTCGCAAAGGACAAACGGTCTGGGGAACTCCGGCTCGGCCGCTCGACAAGTTCAAAGAAGCGTATTTTTGGTTCGCGCGATTGCCGGAATTGGCAGAGAGAGTGAAGAAGTTGGAGAAGTGAGCGCTAGTGCACACAGCGCGGAATGTGGAAGGTGCCGTAGAGGGCTGATGATTGGCCAGCGTGAAAGCCGCATTTGGAAGAAGGCAAGAGCGCAGTCAAGTGTGACTGTGCCGCAAGGATTGGTATGGTGAACTGGCGCGTCCTGGTGGTTGGTGGGCACACACGGAGTATTGGGAAAACGCAGTTGGTGTGCGATGTGATCAGAGCGTTTCCGAACGTGGATTGGATTGCGGGAAAGATCACCCAGTATGGACATGGAGTCTGCGCGCAGAATGGGGAGAATTGCGATTGCGCACCGCTCGAGCACGTGTGTGCGCTCGATTGGGAAAGCTCGGTTGTGTCAGGAACGGATAGCGCAAGATTTTTGGTGGCGGGAGCGAAGCGATCTTTCTGGCTGCGGACGAAGCAGGGATTTCTGGCGGAGGGAATGCCGCTACTAAGGAAGGCGTTAAAGGATGTAGAGAAAGATTTTGATCCTGAACAGAAAAGGGCCCTCATTGTGGAGAGCAATTCGCTGATGCAATTCCTGAAGCCGTCGCTTTATTTTGCGGTCGTCGATCCGGACAAGGAGGATTTCAAGGAATCGGCGCAGATTGCTTTGGATCGCGCCAATGTTCTGGTGCTGCGCGGAACTCCGAAAAGAGACGGGCCGCCGGCTCCGCTGTGGATGAGCTTGCCTGCGAAATTACTAAGGGAAAGGCCGTCGGTGTTACAGACAGAAGGGGAAAGCTTGCCACGGCCATTGGAGTCGCTGGTCGGTCAAATGCTAGACGATCCAGCAGGTGTGGCGTTGTAGTCGGCAGCTGGCCGAGGGTGTGAAAAAAGCATCTTAGCCGTTGACCGATTTTTGTCAGGCGGTGATAATAAGTTAGTACTGAGGGCTCTCGATTCCGGCCAAATCGTTCTGGAAGTATAACGCAATAGAGAAGTTAGCAAGCACGGATGAATCGAGTCGTTCCGCGGTCTGCAAGTAGATTGCTCTTGGGGGAGCATGGATGGCGTCGTTTGTTCGAGTAGGTGAAGAGCTTCCGGTCGCGCCTGCGCCCGTCGCTTGGCGTCAAGAGAACTGGGCGGAACGGGTTGAGAAGGCGGTTGAGAACGGCGCGAATTACCTTCTCTCGGTGCAAGCCGAGGAGGGCTATTGGCTTGGCGAACTGGAAGCCGATACGACGCTCGAATCCGACTACATTTATTACCTCTATGTCCTCGGCAAAGCCGAACCAGAGCGAATTTCGAAACTAGCGAATTATGTGCGGCAGCGCCAGCTTGCAGATGGTGGCTGGCCAATCTATCCCGGTGGACCGTCGGAACTAAATGCGACGTGTAAGGCTTATTTCGCGCTGAAGCTTGCCGGTGATTCCGTTGATTCCCCTCATTTGACGCAGGCTCGCGCGGCAGTGCATCGGCTTGGCGGTTTGGAGCACACCAATTCCTACGTGCGGTTTTATCTGGCACTGGTAGGCGCGGTGGGATGGGAACTGGTGCCGGCGATTCCGCCGGAATTGATGCTTCTGCCGAATTGGTTTTATATCAACATTTATGAGATGTCGTCGTGGACGCGTGGAATTGTGATTCCGATGGCGATACTCTCGGCGTTGCGGCCGGAATTTCGTTTGCCGGAGCATGCGCGGGTAGACGAGCTGTTCAACGACCCGGCGGAGAAGACCGCGGCGTTCAACTGGAGCAAGCAGGTTCTGTCCTGGAAGAATTTTTTCCTGATTGTGGATCGCGGATTGAAGCTGTACGAGAAGTTGCCATGGAAGCCGCTGCGGAGCAAGGCGATTCGAGAAGCGAAGCAGTGGATGCTCGAGCATATGGAGCGCACGGAGGGATTGGCGGCGATTTATCCTTCGATGATGAATTCCATCTTTGCGCTGATGGCCTTAGGGCATGGGCCGGACGATCCCCTGACCTTTCGCGAGATCAAGGAATTTTCTCGCTTTGAAATTGAGGACGAGAAGACGATTCGTCTGCAGCCATGCGTTTCGCCGGTGTGGGATACCTGCATTGCGATGGTCGCACTCGAAGAAGCGGGATTGCCCGCGGATCATCCTTCGCTGGTGAAGGCGGCGGAATGGACGCTCTCGAAGCAGATTCTTGGCGGCGGCGACTGGCAAATTAAAAACAAAGACGCTGAGCCAGGCGGATGGGCTTTTGAGTTTCGCAATGATTTTTATCCGGATGTGGATGACACGGCATTTGTGTTGATGGCGTTGCAACGCGTGAAGTTCCCTGATCGAAAGCGCATGGAAGGCGCGATGCGGCGCGGGCTGCAATGGCTGCTGAGCATGCAGAACCGTGATGGCGGATGGGGCGCGTTTGACCGGGACAACGACCGGCAATTTTTGTGTAACATCCCGTTCGCTGATCACAACGCGATGATCGACCCCTCGACAGCTGATGTGACCGCGCGGGTGCTCGAATGTCTGGGACGATTTGGGTGGACGACCGAAAGCCCGACGGTGCGCAAGGCCGTAGAGTTCTTGATGAAGGATCAATCAAAAGATGGATCGTGGTTTGGACGCTGGGGGGTAAATTACGTGTACGGAACCAGCGGGGTGCTGCGTGCGCTCGAAACAGTTTCGCTGACCGCGCAGGAATATTGCACGCGAGCGGTCGCGTGGCTACGGCAAGTTCAGAAGGCCGATGGGAGTTTTGGCGAGTCGCTCGCGAGTTATGAATTGCCTTCAACCAAGGGGCAAGGGAATAGCACGCCCTCGCAAACGGCTTGGGGGCTCATTGGCTTGCTGGCGGGTGCCGACCAGAACGATCCGGCAATCGGCAAAGCTGCGTCCTATCTGGTGCAACAACAAAACACGGACGGTTCGTGGAGCGAAAGCGATTTTACCGGCACAGGGTTCCCCGGCGTTTTCTATTTGAAGTATCACCTCTATAAAAATTCGTTCCCGGTGTACGCGCTGGCGCGTTACCTCAATCAGGCGAAGCGCGCGGAAGAATATTGTGCGGTGAAATTCGCCCCCAACGAATTCCGGCTACGCAGCGGCTTGTACTCCGAACGCGAACGCCAGGCTTCCTAGGGCACGAATGAGGTACCCATTCGGCCTCGTTTACGACTCCGCGAAACACCTGCTGGCAGGAAAATTCCGACGCGACGGGAAATTTGCGATTAGCGTTTTGCTTGACCCATTGGGCGGATACGAGAACGCCTGTGTGAAGGCGAAGCAGGGAAGCAATGGGGAAGCGGCAAGCGGAGATCGAGGAACCGGTTCGATGTTGAGTGTGGCACAGTGCCTCGCAGCACTCGAGGAATGTCCGGCGCCGGTCGTGTCGATTGGTGGGGGCGAACCGCTCGAGTATCCGGAGATTCCAACCCTGACGCGAGAGATTCTGGCAAGGGGAAAGCACTTATTTTTGTGCACGGATGGGACGCTGATCCGCCGGCGACTGCACATGATTCCTCCGTATACGAATTTCTTCTGGAATGTGAAGCTGGACGGGACGGAGCGTGTGCATGACTTACGCGCGGGCAAGCCAGGGATGTTTCTAGAAGCGCTCGACGGCGTGAAAGCGGCGAAAAACGCTGGATTTTTTGTGGTGGTAACAACGACAGTTTGCCCCGACACCAACGTGGCAGATGTTAGCGAGTTGTACCAGAGGCTGCACGCGATGCATGTCGATGGATACTTGTTTTCGCCGCAGTATGCGCGGAAAAAAGTTTGCAAGATCGAGAGTCGGGAGTTTCACCGGCAAATGCAGCAGCGCTTTCGCGAATTGAGCGCCACGCTCGGTGGATATAATTTGATGATGTCCCCCATTTATTTGGAGTATTTGCGCGGAGAGCGGGAGTTGGATTGCTGCGTGTGGGGGAGTCCCGTGTACGGGCCGAACGGCTGGGCGGCACCGTGTTACTTATTGAATGAAGGACATCCGACGAGTTATGCGGCTCTTACCGAGCGAACCGTGTGGGAAAATTATGGGCGGGGTGTAAATCCGCGATGCGAGACCTGCTTGTGCGCTGCGGGATTTGAGTCCTCAGCGCTTGTGGGAATGAATTCCAAGGCGGGAGACATGTGGAAGTTGCTCGCGTGGCAATTGGCGGGAGGTTTGGGAGAGAGGCGGGAGAGCGTGGAGAAGCGATGACCACGCTGGTGACCGGAGCCGCGGGATTTTTGGGGAGCCACGTAGCGCGGCAGCTTGTGGCGCGAGGCGATAGCGTGCGCGTACTGATGCGGTCCTCCAGCAGCAACCGGGCGATCAGCGATTTGTCGCTGGAATATGTGACGGGTGATTTGCGGGATGTTGCGTCTCTCGAACGTGCCGTAAGAGGCGTGGATCGCGTTTTTCACGTGGCAGCGGACTACCGGTTGTGGGCGAAGAAGCCGAAGGATATCTACGATTCGAATGTGGGCGGAACGAGGAATTTGCTGGTTGCGGCGAAACAGGCGGGTGTGTCGCAACTGATCTTCACGAGCACGGTAGCGACGATTGCCGTGGATCGTCCGGCTGCGAACGGTCTGCCGAATGAATCTACCGACGCGAAGCTTGAAGAGATGATTGGGCACTATAAGCGGTCGAAGTGGATGGCAGAGCAGGAGGTTTTGCGAGAAGCGAAGGAAGGTGCGCCGATTGTCGTGGCGATGCCGACGACTCCTGTAGGGCCATGGGATTGGAAGCCGACGCCAACGGGAAAGATCGTGTTGGATTTTCTGAATGGGAAGATGCCGGGGTATGTCGATACGGGACTGAATTTTGTAGGAGTGGAAGATTGTGCGGCGGGACACTTGCTGGTTTCGGAAAAAGGTAAGGCCGGCGAGCGATACTTGTTGGGAGCGGAGAATTTGACGCTGAAAGGAGTGTTGGATTTGCTGGCGGAGATTACTGGGCTGCGCGCCCCAACGATGAAAATCCCGCACGGGATGGCCTTGGGTGTAGCGTATGTGGAGAGTGCGTTTTCGCGACTAGTGGGGAAAGAGCCGCAGATTCCGGTGGAAGGCGTAAAGATCGCACAACACAAAATGTTTGTAGATGTTTCCCGGGCGCAAAGGGAATTGGGATTTAAGCCCGGATCAGTGCGGAGTGCGCTCGAACGCGCGGCCCGGTGGTACCTGGCCAACGGATACGTGAAATCAGGACGAGTGAAAAAGATGAAGCTTCTCGCGGCGGCGTAGAGCCTAATGAGAGTGCTGGTCACATTTGCGGTAGATGCGGAGTTTGCGCCGTGGCGCAAGCTGCAAGAGTTCAAAAAAACGAAGTTGGGCAATTGTGGTATATGGGGATTTACGTGCACTTTGGGGGAGAAGGAAGTGCAGGTTTTTTTGACCGGAATGGGGACCAAAACTTGTCAGCAATCACTGGCGAGGTATGATTTTGGGAGTGCCGAGAAACCAGACTTGATTATTTCTGCAGGTCTTGCAGGTGCGCTTACGGAGCAATTGAAGCCCGGGGACACGATTGTGCCAGAACGAGTGCGCACGTTAGATAACGACGCCGATGCGCAGGTTGATGAACTGTTGAGGGAGAAAGCGGTCCTCGCAGGCGGAATGCGGTTAGAGACGTTGATTACCGCAATGCGAATTGTCCAAACGGTCGTTGAAAAAAAGAGGCTGTCATGTTTCGGCCAGGCTGTGGACATGGAGTCAGCCTACATTATGACCAAATCCGTCCAAGCAAAGATTCCCTGCGTAACTATCCGAACGATCAGTGATAGTTTCGACGAAGATCTTCCGATCGATTTTGACCGCTGCTTCACGCCCGAGGGAGCGGTGAAGCCGATGAATTTGTTGCATGCGATTGTGGAGCGTCCGTCCGGACTGCCAAAGTTAATTCGATTTGGAAAGCAGAGCAACCAAGCGGCGCACAAGTTGATCGACTTTCTCAACAGCTTTGTCGTGGGGTTAGATCAAGTTCGAGTGGGGATGAGATGAGCGGTTCAGGGACGGTCATCGAGCAAACGAATTCATTAAGGCCGATACCGAAGACGATGCGAGCAGGCGTATATCGCGAAAAGGGTGTCGTGCGAGTGGAAGAGGTGCCGGTGCCGGAAGTGGGTGCGGGGGAACTGTTAATCAAGGTCGCAGCCTGCGGGGTTTGTGGAACCGACATCAAGAAGATATTTCAGCGGTATGTGGATCCGCCACAGATTTTGGGGCATGAGCTAGCCGGAACGGTGGTCGCGATTGGGCCAGGCGTCAGAAAGTGGAAGCTGGGCGATCGCGTGATGAGCTTCCATCACATCCCCTGCGGCAAGTGCTTTTTCTGCGAGCGGCGGCTGTACTCGCAATGCAAACAATACAAGACCACCGGGTTAACAGGTGGATTTACCCCGAATGGCGGCGGGTTTGGGGAATACGTAAAGGCCATGCCCTGGGTGGCGGAAAGGGGAATTGTAGAGCTGCCTGACAGTGTGAGCTTCGAAGAAGCTACGTTTATCGAGCCCATTAACACGATCCTGAAAGCCGTCCAGAAGGCCCGCATTGCCGTCGGGGAAACGGTGCTAGTCATCGGCTGCGGGCCTATCGGATTGCAATTGTTGATGGTTGCCAAAACGATCGGAGCCCGCATCTATACTAGTGACCCTATGGCGACCCGTCGGCGAAAGAGTATTACTTTAGGAGCGACGGAGTCTTTTGACCCCGTAAGTGGTAAGCTTGTGGAAGAAGTTCGGGCCCGGACGGGGGGTCGTGGGGTGGACGCGGTATTGGTTGCCGTTGCACATCCGGAAGTTGTCGTGGAAGGGCTAGAAGCAGCTCGTCCAGGGGGTAGAGTGCTCTTGTTTGCCGCAAACGATCCGGTGACAAAAATAGAATTTCCCGCCGCGGCTGTTGGAATCGACGAAAAAGAGATCTTAGGGAGTTATAGCGCGGCAGTGGACATCCAAGACAGTGCAGCGGCGTTGGTGTTGGGGAAGAAACTACCCGTAATGGAAATTGTCACTCACAGGTTCCCGTTGGCTAGAATTCAAGAGGGATTGGATTTAGCGGCAAAGCCCACGGAAGATTCATTGAAGGTTCTAATAACGCATTCATGAGAACAGCGTCCACAAAGAAAACGGAAACCGGGCTGGAAGAGAGCCGGATGCCAACGAAGGTTCTGGTGCCGTCGAGGATGACTGCCGCTGTACTCTACGGCATCGAAGATCTGCGGATCGAGCAGATCGATGTGCCAGTGCTCACTGCGGATGAGGTTTTACTCCGAGTGCGCCTGGCACTGACAGATGGCACCGACTTAAAGGTTTGGAAGCGCGGCTATCACGCGAAAATGATTCAACCGCCGGCGGTGTTCGGTCATGAGGTGGTGGGCGAGATCGTGGCAATGGGGAAGCGCGTCGACCCGCGCTGGAACTTGGGAGTGCGCGTCATCGCGGCGAATTCGGCTCCGTGTTTCCGTTGTTACAACTGCAGGCGCGGGCAGGAAAATCTTTGTGAAGACCTGTTATTCAATAACGGCGCGTACGCGGAATACATGCGTATTCCTGGGCGAATCGTACGGGAAAACATGCTGGAAGTGCCACATTCCGTTGACGATCACAGCGCTGCATTGGTAGAGCCATTGGCTTGTGTGATGCGCGGAATTCACGAAATGGAAGTGCGGACCGGCGATACGGCTGTAGTGATTGGCTGTGGTCCGATTGGATTGAAATACGTGCGGATGCTTTCGCGGCGCGGCGTTCGAGTGATTGCGCTGGCACGGCGTGAAGCACCGTTGACGGTAGCGCGCAAACTAGGCGCAGCGGCGACGATCAACGTGACGGAAGTTGCGGATGTGGTCGGCTCTGTGCGTGAGTTGACGGACGAACGGCGCGGACCGGATTCGGTTGTGGAAGCGGCCGGGAATCCCGCGACGTGGGAACAGGCTTTGTGCATGGTCCGGCGCGGCGGTGTGGTGAACTTCTTCAGCGGACTTCCGACAGGTACCCGAGTAGAGATCGAACCTTCCGCGATCCATTATTCCGAGATAAAGATTATCTCGCCATTTCACCATACGCCGAGGTTTATTCGTGAAGCGATGGAAGCGATCCGGCGCGGGGACGTGTCCGCCCAGGAATTTGTGACTGAAGAAATTCGATTGGACGAACTGCCCGATGCATTTGCGCGGATGAAATCGCGAAGCGGTGAAATTAAATTGGCCGTGCGTCCGTAAATTTGCCAGCGACCTGCAAAATAGGTCGATCCCTCAATTTGTGATTAACGAAAAGGAAAGATTCGCTTTGCGAGCGTACGAATCCTGAAAATGTTGCGTCCGGGCGAACTCCAACTTACTGAAAAGCTCCCGGAGAATGGTTGCGCTCCGTCGGTCGCCGAGGAATACACGCGCTGGCTCGCTACGCATCACTACGAAAATTTCAATGTAGCCTCCTGGTTACTGCCGAAAGAACTGCACCAGCATTTTTACAATTTATATGCGTACTGTCGGTGGGCGGACGATTTAGGTGACGAGATTACGACGCGGGAGCGGGCGCTCGAGTTGTTGGATTGGTGGGAAACGGAACTGGACGCTTGTTATGAGGGTCGGCCAAACCATCCTGTGTTTGTGGCGCTCGGCGAAACGATTATCGCCAAGAATGTGCCGAAGGCGCCCTTTCGGGATTTGCTGAAAGCCTTTCGGCAGGACCAGGTTGTGAAGCGGTACCAGACCTGGGATTCGATGATTGCTTACTGCGTATACTCGGCGAATCCAGTTGGTCGACTGGTTTTGTACTTGTGCGGGTATCGGGATGAGCAACGGCAGAAATTGTCGGATGCCACCTGTACAGCGTTGCAGTTGGCAAATTTCTGGCAGGACGTTTCGCGAGACCTGGAGATTGGGCGAATCTATATCCCTTTGGAGCTTGCTGCTCGGCATGGATTGAGTGAAGCGGAAATTGTTGCAAAGAAGTTTGACGAGCGGTACGTGAGACTGATGAAGGATTTGATTGCGCAGACGCGTGCGCTGTTTGCGGAAGGCCTGCCGCTGGCGGAAATGGTAGAAGGTAAGCTGGCGATCGATCTGGAAATGTTCAGCCGCGGTGGAATGGCTGTGCTGGACGCGATCGAGGCGATGGGTTATGACACGCTGCATGTGCGGCCGTCGGTTAGCAAAGGCAGACAAGTGCGGTTGCTCGGTCGGGCTGTTGTTACGCGTGTGTTCGGCCCTGGAACTGCCGCGACCAAAGCTCGAGCCGCGACGAGCACGGTTTCGGCCGATCATTCCCCGCAGGTCATGTTGTCCACCGAAGAGTCTTACGACGAATGCCATCGGGTAGCGAGGACCGCTCACAGCAATTTTTATCCAGCGTTTTTCCTGTTGCCAAAAGCGAAACGGGACGGAATCGTGGCGCTCTACGCGTTCATGCGCCTGATCGATGATGTGTCAGATGAGAATGGGGACTTCTTGGCAAAACAGCGTGGATTAGCCAAGTGGCGCGCCGCGCTCGATGAAGGGCTTACTGGAGTTTCCCCCACGACCGAGGGGGCGTCTCCGTCGGCCTCTCCGGCAATCGCCTCTACCCCTGGAGCGGAGAAGGTTTTACCTGCATTGGTCGACACGATGCGTCGCTACAAGATGCCCCCGCGGTACCTCCACGACTTGATCTCTGGCGCCGAAATGGATCTTACAAAGCAGGTCTATTCTTCCTTCGATCGGTTGCGTGAATATTGCTACCGAGTAGCCGGAACTGTGGGTCTAACCTGCACACATATTTTTGGTTTCCGCGATCCTCGCGCGCTTGACCTTTCGGAAAAGCTGGGCCTGGCGTTTCAACTGACAAACATTATTCGCGACGTTCGCGAAGATTATTCAATTGGCCGAGTGTATCTGCCCGAGGAAGACTTAGAGCGCTATGGGGTTAAGAAAGAAGACTTCGCTAGGAGCGAAGCGACGCTCGGCGTGCGAGAGCTTCTGCGATTTGAAGCGGATCGCACATGGGATTTCTACCAGCAGGGTTCGCAGCTGCTTGGATTGATCGACGAGGATAGCCGGAGCACGTTGTGGCTGCTGGTGCATACCTACAGCGGCCTGCTGGCGCGGATTGAATCGCTGGAGTTTGCCGTTTTTGGGGAGCGCGTGCGTCTTTCTAAAGCGGAAAAGATGATGGCAATAGCCAAGGCGCGTTTCGGGCGTCCTACGGAAGAGAATATTCTTGCAAAACGTGATCGTGATCGGCGGGGGACTGGCGGGGCTGTCGGCGGGCGTCGCGCTGGCTGAAGCGGGCTGGCGAGTACGGCTGTTTGAGCAGAGGCCATTTCTCGGGGGCCGCGCTACCTCCTACGTGTTGCCCAACGGGGAGCACGTGGATAACTGTCAGCATGTGACGTTGGGGTGTTGCACGAATCTGGACGATTTTTATCGCCGTATTGGATCGGCGGATAAGCTCAAGTATTTCGACCGGCTTGTGTTTTTGGATCCGCAAGGGCGGATTGGTGAAATAGAAGGGGGGATTCTGCCCGCGCCGTTTCACATGCTGGGTTCGTTTTTGACATTTGCGCCTTTGACCTTTGCGGACAAGCGGTGCATTGGTTGGGCCATGCTGGATATTTTGCGCACGCAGGGCCGTACGGCCGATTTGGAGGAGGGCGGAGGCATCTCGATGCTGGAGTGGCTGCGGCGGAGAGAGCAGACCTCGAGCGCAATCAGGCGATTCTGGCGGGTGGTGCTGGTAAGCGCGCTCGATGAAGAGCTCGACAGGACGGATGCGCGTTACGGCGTCGATGTATTCTGGAAGGCATTCGTTTCAAACCGTACCGGATACCGCGTGGGGATACCGACAGTGCCGTTGGCCGAGCTGTATGACGGTTGCAAGGCGGAGATCGAGAAGCGGGGTGGGGAAGTGACGCTGCGGTCGCCGATCCGCAAAATACACGTGTCCAACGGAGCGGTCCAGGAGGTTGAGTTTGATGGTGGGCGGAGGGAGTTAGCCGACGCCTATGTGTTTGCCTTGCCGCACGAATCGCTGCTCGAGTTGCTGCCAGAGGCGGCCAAAGCGCAAGAGCCCGCGTTTCAGAATGTGAGGAAAATCAAGGTGTCGCCAATCACCGGGGTGCACTTCTGGTTTGATCGAGAAGTAATGAAGGAACCTTTTGTCACCTTGCTAGATACGACGACGCAATGGATCTTCAACAAGACGTTGCTCTATGGCACGAAAACTGGAATCAGCGGGAAGGAGCAGTATTTACAACTGGTAATCAGCGCTTCCTACGATGTTCTACCTAGATCGCGACAGGAGATCATCGATTTGTGCCTGAAGGAAGTACGGCAGGTGCTGCCTCTTGCGCGAGACGCAAACCTTGTGAAGGCAACGGTCATCAAAGAGACCGCGGCAACATTTTCGCCGGAACCTGGTGTCGACCGGTTGCGTCCAAACCAGCAGACAAGAATCGGCGGAATGTATTTGGCGGGCGATTGGACGAAAACGGGTTGGCCGGCGACGATGGAGGGCGCTGTCCGCAGCGGCTATCTAGCGGCGGAAGCGGTGTTGCGTGTGGCCGGCACGCCGAGGAGTTTTCTGCAGGCCGACCTGGCCGCAGATGGGCTGGTTGGCTTATTCGTTACCAAGCGGCCGAGTCCGGGCCAAGTTGCTGGAAACAGCCAAGGTTACGTTCGCGAATCGTCAACCCTTCGGTAACTTGGTCGATAGATTCGTATTCACTTTGACTAGAAAGCTTGAAGCGGTGGTAATCGTGTTCGGAATCCCAGAAGTCGAGAGTGAAGTAAATCCTGGAGCGGGAGGGGTCCTTGAGGAGTTGCGTTTGTCGGAAGTGGGGATCGCCTTCGAAGAGCTGAACCCAGGGCCCCTCGGGCCCATAGGCTTTTTCGAAAAGCCCCTCTTCTCCTGGCTTGACTTCGAACTCCCATAGGATTAAAAACATAGAGGTCCCATCTCCTGCTCTCGCCCAAGGCAATCTAGATTCATCTCTGAGGGAAGTCTGGTCTGCTCTGGCGATTGTAGCAAGTTATAGCAATCCGGTTGGATTACCATCGCGACGAGAATCGAATTAGGCGAAGTATAAATTAACAAGTAGTTGCAGTCTGTCAGGACTGACGGACGGAGGCGTTTGTGGATCGCAAGTACGGTCACCGCGGCTATCGTGATGCCGAGAGACAAGAGAAGCACGAAAAGAAAAATAGACCGGAGCGGAAGCCGCCGCAGGGTGGGCCGCGCGGCGCGACCGATCACCTCGGGCCGCGCACTCCGCGCATGGTCGGAACGGTCACGCGCGCGCGTTGCGCGAATTGCGGCGCAGTGCTGGTAGCCGGTTTTGATGTGAACGGGAAATGTCCGAAGTGCAATTTTGAATTGCATTGTTGTAAACAGTGCAGGTTCTTCGATAGCGGAGTCCAATTTGAATGTACCCAGCCGATTCCCGCCCGAGTAACGCCGAAAGACACCAAGAATGACTGCAAGTTCTATGAGTTTCGCACCACGGTTGAGAAGGACACTGCACCCACTTCCTACATGCAGCCGGCGCAGGTTCCTGTCGAAGCGCCTACACCTGGGCGGCCGATGGATGCCCGTCAGGCATTTGAGAATTTATTCAAAAAATAAAATGCCGATTGTGGTTCGGAGATCAGGCAGAACGTTTCGATTTTTTGGTTCGCGGTGCGCCGAGCGGAAACAGAGTGGGTTCGGCGGGCATTTCACTGGCGATCTCTTCAAGTTGTGGATAGTGCTGACGTAGCGGTTCCGGAATTTTCACTTTACTCCCTTTTAGAACGCTGATGAGTTGCAACGCATTTACCACGGCTTTGCCTTGGAAATGATTGTTGGTGACGACGAACGTCTTCCGGGTATTTTGCTGGACTTTGCGAATGCGCGCGGCCCACGGATCGAGTTCCTCAGGAGAATAAAGGTAGTTATAGCGTTCGTGGACAGGGGTGGCGGGATCATCACCGAACCAGGTGTCGTAGCGGCGGCCGTGGAAACGAATGTAGCCGATCGGAGAAGTGGCCTCGGCAGAAGGCTCGAGCGAACGGCCGATGATGGGCTGATCGATGTTGCAAAACCCGACTTGGTATCTATGCAGAAGTTCGAGTGTTTCCTTGGTTTGCCAAGAGGCGTGGCGAAGTTCAACAACGAGAGGATAGTCGGCGAATCGTTTCAGGATCCCGACAAGATGAGCGACAGTTTCACCGTTGCTATGGAAAGAGAAGGGAAACTGGACAAGAATGGCGCCGAGTTTGCCCGCATTGCGAAACACGTCGAAGCCAGCCCGAACCGCATGTTCCTCTTCGGCGGAAGCGCCCGGTTCGTGGGTGAATCGCTGCCAAAGTTTTGCGGTGAACAGGAAAGCGGGGTTCGCGGCGACGCGATTGATCCACATGGAAGCGTGGTCGGGCCGCAACGGTTGGTAGAAAGACGTGTTGATTTCGATGGTGTCGAAGAAACCGGCGAGATAAGAAGCTTCGTGGAACTCTTTTCCACGCGGACTGGGATATACGTAACCGGACCAATCTGGATAAGACCATCCAGCGGGGCCAACGAGAAGTTGGTTGGCGGCATTTGGTAACGATTCTTTTCTCACCGAACCTCGATGGCGGTTGCCTAGCGACGGCGGCAGTTCCTGCTCACTCTTAAGACTAGAAATTGCGAGGGTTACTGTCAACGCGTACACGCGGAGCGTTGCGTTGGGGCGAGACCTGGGGTTATGCTGGAGCCGTATGCGGTGCAGAATCGAATGCTGCGTCGCTTTCCCTCTTCAATTTGTGAACTCCCTACAGGTGCACACATGAACGTCTCCTTTAGCTACAAGCATGTGAACTCCCAACAAGCAGTAGCAGCGGAAGTGACCCACAGACTGGATAAGCTCGAGAGATTGCTGCGGAGCTACGAGCCGGACCTGATTCAATTGCACGGTGTGTTCTCGAAGAACCATCGAACGGACGAACAAACACTTGTGTTGACTCTCTCGCTGCCATCGGGAACGTTGCACGCGATCGGCAGCGGAAAAAATGTGTTGGCGGGATGTAAGAACGCGTTTAGCGACATCGAAGCACAACTGAAGAAGCATCAATCGTTGCTGCGACGGGAACACGAATGGCAGCGTAAGAAGCCCGCGCATGCGTAAAACGATGAAAACAAGCTTCGTCCTTCTAACCGTACCGCCGCCGCTGCCAATACCAGAGTTGCGTCCGCTGGAGGATTGGAATAATCCACATTAGGCTCGGATCCCGCCAAGATTGATAAAGGATGTCACGAACACGCTGTATGAATGCCTTATCGCGTGCGCGAGCGATAGCTTGTCGATTTGCAATCCCGGAACTATCCGAACAGATAGCAGGCTATCTGAAAGGCGAGGTGCGGAAAAATCGCTGGCACGCGGACGAGGATAAAACTGCCGAAGAGGCTAATTCCTTTCAATGGAAGGGCTAGGCGCACGGTAGTCGTCCTCATCGAGCTGAGTGGAGAGAACCAGAGAGTGAAAACGGAGTGGGTTAATGAAACCGATCGGATACGATTCGAGCGGAAAGGACCGGGTGATCTAGGGGGGTTGGCAGAGAAGTGGAATGCCTATCCGCTTTGGCCTGAAGCAAATACCAATCTATCTTCTCGGCTCGAAAGATTTGTGCGGCTTGGCATCGGACATGCCCTTCACTCGGGCGTAAGCAAAGAAGGAAGTAGCAGCCAAA
>DATFZN010000113.1:0-9390 GCA_035314425.1 Candidatus Acidiferrum sp.
GAGGTCTAGTGTGTTTCAGCTGAAAGTAATTCCTTTCACCGGCGGCCCGCCCATTTACCAAAGGGACTGGCGAGGTGATTTCGGTCCGGCGCCGGACAGCGGGGCACTTGAATATTTACTCACCCGAAATGGTACTTCTAACGTCTGGCAGCAGAAGCTGACTATGGAAATTGTATAGAGGAAAGAGGGGGTTTGACGAGGCATCGGGGATGCATGAGGGAGGAGAGTCGCCAATCGAGAGTGAACAAGACTTGCTGAAAGCTGAAAGGCGCGGCGGAACCATGACCCCGGGCAATGGAAAAAAGGGGTTGGTTAGGTGGGGTTTGTGATTGTCGAAAATAGTCGCTGCACATGGGGCACCCAAGATTTACTTCGCGGCGGCCGGCGTGTACAGTGGGTCGCTCGAAGCAGGTCTCACTGTGAGGTGGATTCCATGAAAATGCGCGGAAAAGGAAGCGGGAATGGCAGATCCCTTGTGATGGTGTGGGTTCTGGCGGCCTTGGGATGGATGGGCGCAGGAGCGGCGCGGGGGCAGGAAGCGCTTTCGAAGGTGGAGGTCGTATCGGCGGACACGGCGAGGGTGTCACCAGGAGGGGCGACGTTCACAGTGCCGGCAGGTTGGTCGCTGGCGACTGGGAAAGATGTGGTCGTGTTGACGCCGCCGGAGACGGACACGCACGTGGCGATTTTTGATGCGCAGGCGGCAGACGCGGCGGCCGCAGTGAAGGCAGCGTGGGCGGCGTACAAAGGCGGGCAGACGCACCCGGTGAAAATCGTCACACCGCGACCGGCGCGAGAGGGTTGGGACGAGCGGCAGGTGTTTGATTACGAGACTTCGCCGAATGAGCGAGCGGTGATTCAGGCGATTGCGTCGCGAGCGGGAACGACGTGGACGGTATTTCTGATTGACGGAACAGATCCGACCGTGGAGAAGCGAAGCGCGCCACTCCAGCTGATTTATGGAAGCTTGCGGCCGAAGGGGTATCAACGTGAATCGTTCGCGGGACGGCAGGCGCATCCGCTAGATGCGGCGCGGATCGCGCAGTTGACTGATTTCGTGCAGAACTCGATGAAGCTGCTGGGTATTCCGGGAGTGGGGCTGGCGCTGATCGATCACGACAAGGTGGTATTCCAAGGCGGATTCGGCGAGCGGGAACTAGGAAAGCCGGAGAGGGTGGACGAGAACACGCTGTTTATGGCGGCCTCGAATACAAAGGGGATGACGACGCTACTGCTGGCGGAATTGGTGGACCAGGGGAAATTGCGTTGGGACGAACCGGTGGTGGAGGCGTATCCGCCATTCAGGCTGGGCGATGCGGACACAACGAAGAAAGTGCTGGTGAAAAATCTGATTTGCGCGTGCACGGGATTGCCGCGACAGGATCTGGAGTGGCTGTTCGAGTTCAAGAATGCCACGCCGGAATCGGAGCTGGCGCTGTTGGGGACGATGCAACCGACGAGCAAGTTCGGGGAGGTGTTTCAGTACAGCAACCTGATGGCGACGGCGGCGGGATACATTGGCGGTCACATCGTGTATCCGAGCCTGGAACTGGGAGCGGCGTACGACAAAGCGATGCAGACGATGGTATTCAATCCGCTGAAGATGAACGTGACGACGTTTGATTATGCGCGGGCGCTCGCGAGCAATCATGCGACGCCGCACGGGGACGACGTGGACGGGAAGCCGAGCGTGGCGAGCATGGCGTTCAATTACTCGATCTATCCAGCACGGCCGGCGGGAGGAGTGTGGACGTCATCGGGAGATTTGATCAAGTACGTGCAGTTGGAGATGGATAAAGGAAGATTGCCGGATGGGAAGCAACTGGTGTCGATGGAGAATTTGCTGATGCGGCGAGCGCCGCAAGTGCCGTTGGGCGAAGACGCGACGTACGGGATGGGGCTGGAAGTGAGCCGAAAATATGGCGTGCCGGTAGTGAGTCACGGCGGGAGCATGGCGGGATTCAAGAGCAACTGGTACTTGCTGCCGGATTCGCAGATTGGCGCGGCGATTCTGACGAATTCGGATACGGGAGGAATGCTGCTGGGGCCGTTCTCGCGGCGATTGCTGGAGGTGGTTTTCGACGGGAAGCTGGAAGCGGAAGGAGACGTCGCGGCGCAAGCGGCGAGGTACAAGGCGCAACTGGCCAAGGAACGCGAACGGCTGGTGGTGCCAGCGTCGCCAGATCAGGTGGCGAAGCTGGCGAAGAAGTATATGTGCAAGGAGTTGGGTGAGATTGATGTGGTGAGCGAGAATGGCGCGACGGTGTTTGATTTTGGGGAATGGAAAAGCGCTGTGGCATCGCGGAAGAATGACGACGGGACTATTTCGTTTATTACGATCGATCCGACGAACGCGGGGTTTGAGTTTGTGGTGGGAGAGAAAGCCGGTAAGAAAACACTCACGATTCGTGATGGGCAGCATGAGTATGTGTTTACTGGAATGGCGTGAGGGTGGCTTGATTTTCTTTAAGTTCGGGTCGATATTTCAGCCGCATCGGTGTTGGGAAATCATGGTGAAACACGCAATCGGCCCGATAGCGGGCTAAGCGGAAAAGTTCTTACTAGTGTGGTGTCCCAGAAATAATTGGGCTAACCCAGGGCTAACCCCTCTCTGCCAATCGTTTGCAGGGAATCTACTTACTGCGTTCCGCGCAGCAAAGGAGCTTACGGGATACCACACTAGTACCCATTACAAATGGGTTGGGTCATGGGTCCCTTATGCCACTCACCAAATTTCAAATTTGAAAAGCCACGCATGAGTTTCTTCGCGTGTTAGAGATGTGGGGTTCTAGTACCATGTCGGGTAACCCGACGCAATACAAAGGGGCGCCCTTTTATAATGTGTGGAGGATAGAGCCCAAATTACCGGTAATCCAACGCCGCAAAACCGAGTTGGATGACAAACCAGTCCCAGCCAGTTTGAGTCCTCAAATGTCCCCCCGGCATCTAAGGGGAGACGCTGCGATCCAACCAGCGAGGAGGAACAAATGTACGTCATTACAGGTGCGACGGGAAACACTGGAAGCGTTGTGGCGGAGAAGCTGCTTGCAAGAGGAGAAAAGGTGTGTGTTATCGGCCGTGACGCGAAACGGTTAGAACCATTGACACAGAAGGGTGCCAAACCATTCGTTGCTGACGCAACCGACCCGGGCACTTTAGCGAAGGCATTTTCAGGGGCGAAGGCAGTCTATGCTATGGTCCCGCCTAACATCAGTTCACCGGATGTTCGCGCTTACCAAGAGCTTGTGAACGACACCTTGGTCTCTGCAATTGAGAGGAGCGGGGTAAAGTATGCCGTCGTTTTAAGCAGCGTCGGCGCTGACAAGCCGGATAAAACGGGTCCGGTGGTCGGGTTGCACAATCTCGAGGAGAAACTTAGCAGGATTGCCAGATTAAATGCCCTTTATCTACGACCTGGCTACTTCATGGAAAACATTTTACCCCAGGTTGGTGTGATTCAGTCCCTCGGGATAGTTGCAGGCCCAGTCCGTGCGGATCTGCCTCTGCCGATGATTGCCACTCGCGACATAGGCGCTGTGGCGGCCGAAGCCTTGCTGAAACTTGATTTCGAGGGGAAACGCTCGCGTGAACTACAAGGGCCTCGTGACGTTACTTACGCGGAGACTGCGAAGATCGTGGGCGCTACGATTGGCAAGGCGGACCTGCCATATAAACAATTGCCTGCGGCGCAGTTGAAGCCGGCTTTGATGCAGATGGGAATGTCCTCCAACATGGCCGACCTGCTGTTAGAAATGGCAGATGCGCTGAATTCGGGCTACATGAGGATGCTCGAACCGCGCTCATCAGAGAACACGACTCCGACGACGTTAGAAACTTTCGTCGCCCAAGTTTTCATGCCAGCCTATCTGGGGAAAGCAGCTCGAGCTTAGCCGACTGCTCACGAGGTTGTCGCAAGTGGGGTAGAAACGGGGCCTGCTCTTACCGCGTCCACCATTTGAGGGCAAAGGAGACAGAGGCTGCCAAAACTGCCCTCTGCGTATTCTAACTTGGTTGATTTCACAGGAATATTGCTATTCAGACTGATCCCCATCACCAGCAAGATTTTTCTGAGTTGCGCCGGTTGGCAGACCTGAGTGAATCGTACTAAAAGTGTTCCTTGCAAATCATAGCGTTACCCAGCGTGAGCTTGAGCCAGCTCGCGAAGCTTGCGTAGATCGAGCTTCCCTGTGCCGAGATAGGGCAACTGATCGACGTGCGCGAATTGATCGGGACGTGGTTTCCAGAGGGCGGGCAGGTCGGCCTTGGATAGTTTCTCGAATACTCCATTCAACGCATCTTCCTTCAGGGTGTGAACGACGACCAGGCGTTCACCTTTCTTTTCGTCTGGGATTGCGGTGACTGCCAAGACTTGCCCATCGGCTTCGAGCAGTTCGTGAAGTTTCTCTTCCACCTTGATGTGCGGCACCATTTCGCCTCCGATTTTGCTGAAACGGCTCAGCCTGTCGGTGATGCGCAAGAAGCCGTCTTCATCAAGGGTCGCGATGTCGCCGGTGTTGTACCAGCCATCTTTCAATACTTCAGCAGTTTTTTCAGGCCGATTCAGATAGCCGACCATGATGTTGGGACCACGAACGAGTAGCAGGCCCGGCATATCAATCGAAAGAGTCTCGCCATTCTCGGGGTCGATGATTCGAACACCGATTCCGGGGAGCGGATGGCCAATGGTGCCGCGCTTCGCGCCGACCTGGCGAAAGTAGGCAGCGCGAAAATCGTACGTGTTGACGGCAACAACGGGCGAGCACTCTGTACACCCATAGCCTTCGAGCGGGCGGATCCCGAAGTGATCTTCGAAAGACTGTGCGACCCGTTCGGGAAGTTTTTCTGCGCCTGCCATCACGATGCGAAGACTACCGAAGGCTTCGGGCGGAATGCGACGCGCATAAGAATTGAGAAATGTCGGTGTTGATAGAAGCATGCTGACCGAATATTTGCTGACCATGGCGCCGATAGCTCCCGCGTCAAGCGGGCTTACATGGAAAACCACGCCGATGCCAGTAAGCGGAGGAAGGCAGAGAGTGCCAGTAAATCCAAACGAGTGGAAGAAGGGAAGAATGCCAAGGATGCGGTCGCCGCTGTGGAGGTGGAAGACCTGCTCAATCTGTTCGACATTCGACGCCAAATTGAAATGAGAAAGAATTACGCCTTTCGGTTCGCCGGTGGACCCGCTGCTGAAAATAATGGTCGCCGTGTCATCGAGCGAAGCGGGTTTGCTGACGCCGAGAAACCACTCGAGCATTCGCGCCGGAAGCAGTTTTGCAGACAAGAGGGCCGCAAGTTTTTCGCCAGTTGTGGGATTCAGGGCTAGAGCTTCGGCATAAATGATTTCGCCCGGAGGCTGCATGGAAACTTTTTCGAGGAATGTTTTCGACGTAACAACAGTTTTTAGCTCGCATTGCTTCGCGCAGGATGCCAAGGATTCGTTTGAGCTCGTGTAATTCAGATTGATCGGAACTTTGCCAAGCAGTAGCGCCGCCCAATTCACCAAAGCGCCTGGGATGGATGGAGGCAGAAGGATGCCCACCATTTTTTGATCCTGCCATAGTGGCCGCAGGCGGCGCGCGAGGAACATAGTTTTGATCAGCAAATCGCCGAAGGAAAGTTTTGGAGTGCGACCGTCGGCCATCGCGAAATTTCGCGGGCGACGGCGCGCAGCTTTGATAAAAGAGCGCGTCAACGTCTTCATGTAGCGGCGACGTCGCTGGAAGGCGTCCACGCTGAGCTGCTGCACGGCATGGCGAACGTCTGTCGCGGAAGCGGTGGAAGGTAACGCTTTGCCGATAGTTAATCGAACCGGATAGGGAATTTGTCGCGGCCACTTCCACAGAAAACGGCCGCCCGAGAAACTAAAAATGGAGCCCCAGATGCCATCGATATTGACAGGAATGATAGGAACGTCGATGCCTTTCACGATGCGCTCGAAACCGCGGCGGAAGGGGAGCATCTGCCCGATACGCGTGATTTCCCCTTCGGGGAAAATGCAGACGACTTCGCCGTTGCGCAGCGCCTCGGAAGCCTCACGTAATGAATGAATCATTTCGCGAGGGCCTTGGTCAGAGGCGATTGGAATAATTCCCAAGATTTTTGCGATGGGCTTAATTAACGGGTGGTCGTAGACCCCCTTGAACATGAGAAAGCGAATGGGTCGGTCGGTCGCTGTAATCAGAAGGATCGCGTCCACCCAGGAGGAATGGTTCGGAGTGAGCAACGCGCCGCCTCGCGCGGGAATATTCTCCTGGCCTTTTAGGTCGAGGCGATAAACCGTGTGTGCGGCGATCCACAGCAAGAGACGGATCAAGGAATCGGGCAACAGCCAGAGAACGTATGCCAGTGCAGCGAGAGTTAGGACGGAAGACCAGAAGAAAATTGCGGCAGGACCGAAGCGTAGAAAATGTTTAAAGAAATAAAAGGCGCCTGACGCGGCGAGGATTCCGACAAAGGAAAGCAAGTTGGCTGCGGCGAGCACTGCCCCGCGATGTTGTTCTTCTGGCCGATGCTGGATTAATGCGCTGATGGGGACGATGAAAAAGCCGCCGGAAAATCCTAAGGCCGCAAGGAGAAGCAGTACAACGAGAAAAGAGTGGCCGGGAGCGGTCAGCAAAAAACCGAAGATAGTGATACCTGTTGCGCCAAGAGGAATCAGGCCGTACTCGATGTGGCCGCCCGATAGATAACCGGCGGCCAAGCTGCCCAAGCCGATGCCGATGGCGATGGACGCTTGCAGAAATCCACTTTCGGTGGCGGGGACGTGCAGAATGTCCCGGCCGTAGAAAACGATTGCGAACTGCAAAAGGCCCGCGAGGAAAAAGAAATAGGTGTTGCCTGCAACGGCGAGATACAGAACGCGGTCGCGCAGGATAAGCCTGCACTGGGACCACAAATCGCCAAGAAAATTAATGCGGAATCGTTTCTCGGGATCTGCGGCGGGAACTTTGCTGATACCAAGGCTGGTGGCAAGGCCAATAAGGGAGCAAATTAGAAAAACGAAACCCGATTCATATTGGCGATCGCGGAAAATGACGGAAAAATATCCGCCAAGAACCGTGCCGGTGATAGCGGCAAGAAATGTGCCGAGTTCGATGACTCCGTTGCCCCAGGAGAGGCGTTCTTCGGGAAGGAGTTCCGGAAGCAAACCATACTTCGAGGGACCGAACAGCGCTCCCTGGGTGCTGGCGAGAAACACCGCCACCATGGCCATTGTCAAGTTGTGCAGCGCGAAGGCCGCGATCGCAAAGATCATCACCGCAATCTCAAAGAATTTGGTCCAAATGGTTACGTCGCGTTTGCTGAATCGATCAGCAAAATAACCACCTGCCATCGAAAAAAGAATGAAGGGAATCGCGAAAAGGGAACCGATCAGGAGGACCTTAAGTTCCTCTTCGTCGGGGGAGAGGTTATTGCCGATGATGAGGAAGATGACAAGGAATTTCAGGGCGTTGTCGTTGAATGCGCCTTGAAATTGTGTGGCAATCAGGCTCCAGAAACCTGTCCGCCATGCGCGAGGGGCTGTCGGTTGCGGCTGCTCGGAACCTAAATCTGATAAAGGGTCCTCTGGCATGGAAGCGATAGTCCCAGAGAAATGGAAAAATGAATAGGTAATTTTTGGTTTGGCGCAGAGAGGCAAAAATCAGACAGTGGCGTGGATGCTGATGGCTCAGTTAACCTCTATTTGCAGGCGGGTTCTCCGAGCAAAGCGAAAGAAGCCAATTGGCTGCCTACCCCTTAAGAAGAAGTTCATTCCCATGTTCCGCTTGTATTATCCGAAGGACGCACCGATTACCGTTGGGTCCTAAAATCCACCCGCGTCACGCAACTGCAGTAGCGTAAGCGAGAAATCGCCGGGGCGAGTGAAGGCAATGAGAGTTTATCGCTCGAACTGAGCGAGACGTGATATTCGGAATACCTGAACAGCCGAAGAACAAATACAAATAATAATCATAAGCGTGCCGATTGTTTCAAACATTGTTCTGCGATCCTTCTAGTTCCAAGCGCACGAGTCTGCCAGAGACCGAATGCCTTCAAAGCTTGCCTCTCGTGGATTCTCGCCCTTTATCACGTGGGATTTTTCAAATCCATGATCCCGATCAGTGCCGAAGAAGCGGTTTAACGCGTCCGATCATATGAATTAATGCTTGAGCGACTTTGCCGACTGGCTAATCGCGGTCCGGATAAGAGTGGCGATAACTCCAATAATGGTCTTGAACGCTGTGGTGCTGTCTGCTGTAGACGACATACGTTCTGTGGTGTACCACCAAGTAATGTCTGTAGACGTGGTCTTCGTGAGCGTCCCAGTTATGGTAGTCATGGTGATGCCGATCGTAGACTCGAACCTGGACCTCTTGAGCTCGGGATTCGATGACAAGCACGGAGGGTGCAACTATGGCAGCAGCGAAGAATAGGTAACGAAGTAAGCGGTCTATGCAGTACATAATCTGATTCTCCAAGACCGAGATGCCAGCTTAGGAATCCCAGTAGCCAGGAGTGTGCACCGGCAGCGTCGCTATGTATGTTCCATACTGAACGTATTTGAAAATAATGATCTGATTCCGCTGGCTGCTAGTAAACGCCCTAACCTGAAAGCTGAAAAGTACAGTTGAGCAGTTATCACTTCCAGACATACTTACCACATGGACAGGTGATTGTTTGGGCGGGATCTTTCTTTTCTAAGGATTTTTGACAAACCGGACAATTTTTCTGCCACATATTTTCGCCTAGCCTTCACTTTCCAATCGTGAAGGTTAGTACACTAAAGTCTGGCCGGCTGTCTCCTTTTGCACAGCCTGCTCTCAAATTACGGATCACGAGTGCGGGCAATGTCTCTTTCAGGCGATTACCCGCTCGCTGAGAGGTTCGGGGCGGTAATGATGTTAGATAGTGCAAAGTTAATGACGAGCTAATTCCCGCGATCTCAATCAGTGATAACCGTGATTGCATTCTCCCGACCCGAGTACACTGTGCTTGGTCGTGCTTGGTCGACGACCATACCCTTAGTGTCGCCGAGACTCTCTGGCAAGTGCCGGCTAATATCCTTGAGTGGCAGGGGAGGTAAACCTCTGTCCTGTTGTGAACACTATTCCACTTTCATAGAAATGATTTCTGGCTTGGCTTGTGCTGTTGTGAGGAAGGTCAAGGTCGACGGATGCTCTAGTCGGTGCTTATTGGAACATTCTCCTGCGCCCGCGTAAGTACGGAATTGCTTTTCCCACAATCGTTTCGCCGTACCGCACCCAGCGCGGCATAGGACGCGGGGTGAGTGCCAACATGTTGGATAGGTGGTACAGGGAGGGGTGCAAGTCCGCCACCAGTTTGACCACTGCTGTGAGTGGCACAGCCAGCAGTAAGCCCATCACGCCCCACAACCAGCCCCAGAAG
>DATFZN010000114.1:0-69900 GCA_035314425.1 Candidatus Acidiferrum sp.
GCACTGCTGTTGCGCAATTCGAAACCCCGCTTGGACTTCTGCGGAGTCCGCTTGTTGTCCCCGCGGAGCGATGGCCGCAAACGATTCCCGCTCGTCGCGAAAATCCAGGCGCACGACTCCCCACGGAATTTGCGCCTCCTCCGGATTACCAAGCACATGAAACGTGGGTGCGAAATTCGCATGCGAAATCATAAACGGTCCCATGTAGGCATGGTGGCTTTCGGAACCCTTGGGCCAATCCGCTGGTGGTTTGCCGTCCACCAACAAAACCAGCACCGGTTTGTGTGCGGCCAGATACGTTCGCGGGTAATTCGCCTGGTACAAATCGCTACAGAGCGCGATCACCATGTCGGTCAGCGGCTTCTCGCTCAGTCGCTGATTCAATTCTTCGAGCAGCACGCCGCTAATCTGCGTTGGCTTTGTGAAATTAGCATCATCGTTCACGGTGTAGGTCACCTGCGGCAGTGCCAATAGGTCTTCCCGCGTCAGAAATCGATGATAGCCTGCCGGTACGCCGATTAAATCCCCGCTTAGTTCAAGATCGAGTGACGATGTCCGCGAGGTCCGTACAGCGAGAATTTGGTCTGGCTCGTTTTTCGATCGAACGCTTCCGAAATCCCCTGCAGAACTTGCACTCATGAAGCGACAGCATAGGCAGACCGCCAGCGGAACTGCACAAAAACCCCATCTAGGCATGGCACATGCTATCGCACACCCTCCCGTTCGCAAGAGAAAAAATGTGCATCTCTGGATTTGATTTTGTAGGCCTGTGCTACAGTGTCGCCTATCGTTAATCGAGGAGTGCATTCACATGGCAGATCGGGCGGAAGCGCGACTTACAGAACATGGCATCACTTTGCCCCCGCCATCCTCTCCCGGGGGCAACTATGTTCCCGTAAAGACCGTTGGTCACCTCGTTTTCTTGGCTGGCGTCATTTCCACTAGCTCTAACGAAGTAATTACCGGCACAGTTGGAGCGAATCGCAGCGTTGCAGAGGGCTATATGGCCGCACGCGCCTGCGCCCTCACTCAACTCGCTGTCCTTCGCAAACATCTTGGCTCTCTTGATTTAATCAAGAGTATTATCAGCGTGAACGGCTACGTAAATTGTGTACCGGGCTTTCCCGATTCTCCCAAGATCATCAACGGCGCTTCCGATCTTCTTATCGAGATCCTCGGTGATGCCGGGCAGCATGTGCGCGCCGCCATCGGTGTCTCTGCCCTGCCCCGAAATGCCCTCGTCGAACTTCAAATGGTCGTGGAGATCTAGCCGCGCATGGCCCTTCATTCCCTTTCTGCGGAACCCACGCACTCCCGCTGGAATCGCCGCTTGCCGCCGCGCTTGCAAATCGCTTCTGGCGATATCGTCCGGATGGAATGCGCAGATTCTAGCGGCACCCAAGTTCGACCTGGCATGAAGATAGAGGAATTTCTGCACATTGATCGCGGCAGAATCCACGCCCTTACCGGACCGATCTATGTGGAAGGCGCTAAACCAGGCGACGTGCTGCAAATCGATATCCTTGAAATCGCACACATGGGCTGGGGTTGGAGCAGCGTCGTGGGCGGCCTCGGTTTTCTTAAAGAACGCTTTACAGAGCCCTACCTATTTCATTGGGAACTGAACGGAGACACGAGCAAGTCACTCTTACCCGCCATTGTCGCGCTTCGCCCATTTTGTGGCGTCATGGGCGTGGCCACCGCCGAAGACGGTGAATTCCGCACTCGGCCCCCCGGCACTTTTGGCGGCAACATGGACGTACGCGAACTCTCTCGCGGGGCTACTCTTTACCTTCCCGTATCTAATCCCGGCGCGCTTTTTTCCGCCGGCGATGCCCATGCCGCCCAAGGCGATGGAGAAGTTTGCATCAACGGAATTGAGTGCCCCGCTCACGCTGAACTACGCTTCACTTTGCATAAACAGCAGCATCTTGCCGGCCCGCTGATCGAGTCCTCCTCCATAAAGAGATCAGGTGTCAACGAGGAAGCTTGGATCGTCGTTGAATCTGGTACCGATGCGATCGCAGCAGCACGCGCCGCGACTTCGCGCATGATCGATCTGTTGATCGCTCGCTGGGGCTTCAGCGATGTGCACGCCTACTTGCTTTGCAGCGTGGCCATGAATCTTCGTCTGAGCCAGGTCGTCAACGAACCGATGTACACCATCAGCGCGGCCATCAGTAAATCAGTTCTGCCTGAGAGGAAACTCTTCTCGGCATGATTCTCAATGAGACCGCCATCGTCGCCCAACAGCAAGCGTTGTATCCGCTTTAGGAGTCTGCCCCGGTAAGCAACGGTGTCGAAACCCTCACAAAGATGTTCTGGAATTCCCGTCTAACCACGCGCCTCGGAAGTACCGAGACAATAGGTGTGTTCGCTTCGCCGCAGGATCGGCGTTTCGGTCTACCCCTGTTTCCTAACTCATCTCGTAACACCCCATTCTCGGCTCGCCTCAAACCAAAACATTTCAACAGAGTATCCACAGGCTATCTGCAACCCCCCCTCACTATTCTGAGGAATTCCAGGCAATTGTGATGTAAGAAGGGCAGAATTAAAAAACGAATCTGTGACAGCAAAAAATTGCGCTTCGATTTCGCGCGGAATTGGAATAGCTTCCTCGGAACTTGTTATTGAGGGGTATTGGCCAGGCGGGGTAGTCCCCATTACTAAATTCTAACTTGCTTGGTGAAAGTTTTGGGCCATGTGTAGCTCGAGAATTCTTGGAGGCAGCACCGAATGAACAAGACAGCTCTTGGATTTTTAAAGTTGTTTTACGTGTTCGTCGTCGGTTGTTGTTTTAACAGCACTCTTCTCCTCGGCCCGCCCACTCTCGCGCAGCAAACTCTCGGTGGAATTACTGGTACAGTCACAGACGCTTCAGGCGGCGCAGTAGCGGATTCTGAAGTAACTCTCGTAGGAGAAGGCACCGGGCTTACTCGCGTTCAGAAAACCAATAACGTCGGTACCTATGAGTTCGTAAGCCTTCCCATCGGCACTTATTCGCTAACTATTACGCACGACGGTTTTCAATCGCTCAAAATTCCTTCTATACCGGTCCAGGCGGATCGTACCGCAACAGTGAACGCTACACTGAAGGTAGGCCAGATCGGAACTACGGTAACGGTCGAAGCCGCTCCGCTGATGGATTCCGAGGACACGACCAACGGCTACATTCTGGAGAAAAATCAGATTGAATCGATGCCCTTACCGACCGGAAGCTTTACCGGACTGGCGATTATGTCCCCCGGTGTCAACTCCGAACTGCCAAGTGGCACCGGCGCGAACAGTGGACTCGGCAATCAACCGATCTGGGCCAACGGACAGCGCGATACCAGCAACAGCTTTTTGCTGAACGGCGTCGACGCCAGCAACTTGTTTAACGGAAAAAGCACCAGCCAGGTGGC
The DNA here is from genome assembly GCA_035314425.1 of Candidatus Acidiferrum sp. GTDB lineage: Bacteria > Acidobacteriota > Terriglobia > Acidiferrales > UBA7541 > Acidiferrum. Next base: position 3,405 of record DATFZN010000114.1, read on the forward strand.
TTCTGCCCGTGTTGTCAACAACACCGGGGTTAGCGGCGCCGCCAGTTCCAGCGCAGCCGTGATTCAAAGTACTGCTTCCCCGTATCTCGCCATTGGTCAGGCCATACCCACTCCCTCCCCGGAGTCGATCGAAGAACTTCGCGTGAATGCTTCGATGTACGACGTTCAGCAGGGTTCCAACAGCGGCGCCCATATAGACATGAGCACCGCCTCCGGTACCAACACTTTGCACGGCAGCGCCTATGTCGACCGCGGTACCAATTGGATCAACGCCGCTCCCTTCTTCTTTAATGCTGACCCGAACATTCCCGCGAATGAGAAGAATCCGGAATTACACCGCGTGGTAGTCGGCGGCACGCTCGGTGGCGCAATTATCAAGGACAAGCTGTTCGGCTTCATCAGCTATCAGCATATTCATGCTTCTGACCAGGAAATCGGCTTATCACGGGTAACCGTTCCCGCCGGGCTTACCGATGATCGCAGCCTGACAGGTCTCGCCGCGGTTGTTAACGGCCCCGGTTGCACGAACCAGGCAGGAATGGCAATTCCTTGCAACTTCCCGTCTTCTGCGGTCATTCAACCGGTACTCGGCAACGGGCCGGGCGAAATCAGCCCGCAGGCGTATCAGCTTCTCAATTACAAATTGCCAAACGGCCAGTTCCTGATCCCCTCTGCCGACGGCCAAACTCCTACTGTTAATTTTCCAGAAAATGCGATTGTGCCGGGAACTGCACTGTTCACTGCGAATCAGGTGGTGGCTGACCTCGATTACAACGCTAGTCTAAAGGATACCTTGGCGTTGAAATACTATTATCAGCATGATCCCACGATTGCTCCTTACGCGTATTCCAGCGTCGCGGGATTTTCTCAGCATCTCGATGCCGGCAGTCAGGTCGCGTCGATCAGCAACGTTCAAACTATTCGGCCAAACTTCAGCGTCACGGAAACCTTTGGCTTCATTCGCGAGAAGGTCTACAGCACGGTTTCCTCGCCGTTTACGGCTGCCTTTTTAGGTATCAATAACTTTGGATCGAGTATTTTCCCTGGCATGACCATCGTCGACAATTTTGGAAACGCAGCGCCTTACAACACCGGTTGCCCCAACTCCGATCCCCAATGCGCCCTTCCTGCTCCCGTGGCAAACGCCGCACTCACTTTCGGCGAAGGTGCCGCTTCCCAGGGCGCCTGGACGGGCGTTTTCCAAAACCGTTTCATGCCTTCGGGCAACGCAATCTGGACCAAGGGTAAGCACACCATCACCTTCGGTGGCAGCTACGCCTACACCCAACTCAACACCCGTGACCGTAGAACCGATTCCGGGATCATCGGCATGTCTGACTTTTCCCAATTCCTACAAGGCCTGGTCACGCCTTACACTTCCGATGGGTTCGTCACCACCGCTTTCCTGCAAGGCGATGCCAACCGCTATTGGCGCTCTGGCCAAATCGGTTTGTATATCGAGGATAGGTTCGCACTCAAGCCCAATCTCAACATCACCCTCGGTCTCCGCTACGACTGGAACGGCGGACTCACAGAGAAATACGGTCGTGTCTACAACTTTGATCCTTCCCAATACGCGTTTGACGGCAATGAAGTTACTTCCACCGGCTTTCTCATCGCTGGCAATAACAAGCAATTTCCCTCGAAAGGGGTCAGCAATACGACACTCACCGGACGCCAGTGGGGTTTTGCCCCGAGACTTGGCATCGCCTGGTCACCTGAGATGTTCCACGGCAAGGTGGTCGTCCGCGCTGGCGCCGGCTTTTACTATGACCGCGGCGAACTCTTTTCCTACCTCTCCCCTGGATTCGCCGCTGGTGTCATCACCGGCGGTCCCTTCGGCGTCAACCAGGCGCCACCTTTCGTGAACTCGCAACTTTGCAAGTCCACCATCTCGCCCTACCAGGGCTTCATTGCCACTTGCGATCCAACTCAGGTTGGTATCGGCAACGGCACGGGTGGCTCGCTTGCCAGCCCTTGGGGCGATCAATTGCAGGCTCCTCCAACCGGCAACCCCGCAAATATTATCAACTACCTGCCCAACGTCCCTGAAATCGAAAATACCGCGCAACTGTTTGCCCTCGCCGTTTATAACCGCAAAAATAAGCTTCCCTACACCATCAACGATACCCTCGATATCCAGTGGCAGCCTCGCAATGACCTCATGATTGACGTCGGCTACGTCGGCAACCTGGGACGCCATCAGGTCATTCCCGTCCCCTTCAACCAGGCGCAAATCGCTAGCCCCTCGCACCCCATTAACGGCCAAGTCTATTCCTACGGCTATCAGGTCATCGCCGATCCAAATACCTTCACTCCGGCGAATTTACCTCCTGTAAACGGAATGTCTCCGGGGTCCTACCTCAACACGTACGAAGGCGGTAACATCGATTTGCGCGTTCCCTACGTCGGTTACTCTTCCGAATCGGAAAGCTACAACGCCCAAGGAATTTCGGCGTACAACGCCTTGCAAGTCCACATTGAGAAGCGTATGAGCCACGGTTTGCTGGCAGGCTTCTCCTACACCTACTCGCATGCGACAGACGAACAGAGCGCACTTGGACTGTTTTACAACGGCAACAACCCGTTGAACCTGCGAGAGGCATACGGCACTTCCGACTTCGACCGAACACACGTCTTTAACATCCATTTCGTTTACGAATTGCCCAAATTCACCTCGGACACCGCCTCCATCAAGTCCAGATTTACCAACGGCTGGGCTATCCAAGGTGTGTACGTGCTTCAGAGTGGTCAACCGTTCAGCGTCATTGACTACAGCGGTGCCGTGGGCAGCGTTTACTATGGGGTATCTGACGGCATCACGAACCCCATCGTTCCCGTGATTCCTGGCTGCAAAGCCGTAACTGGCAAAAACGGCGTCACTCCCGGACTACCAGCCTTAGAAGCCTCCTGCTTCACCATCCCTATCCTGGGAGCGAACGCTTTGAATGGAGCGATTCCTTCAAACGATCCCTATGAGACCGGTTTCACCACCGGCCAACGAAACATTTTTCGCCAGACTTGGCAGCGTCGTGCGGACATTTCCCTCGTGAAGATGACCACCATCACCGAACGTCTAAACCTCCGCTTCAGCATGGATGTCTTCAACATCACCAACACTCCAAGCTTTGACATCCCCATCGACGACGTTACGCAAAACCAGTATTACAACGGCTTCCCCACAGCTGGGACGCCAGTTTTGCCGTCAGGATGCGGCACCGCGAATCCCGTCAATAACTTCTACAACTGCCCGTTCGGTTTGGGGAACGTTAACAAGACCATCGGCAGCGCGCGCCAGATTCAGTTCACGCTGAAAGTGTTGTTCTAACCACTTATGGTTCCCTAAGCGATAACAAAAGGGGCCGGCCGACGGCCGGCTCTATTTGTTTCCTCCGAATCAATTCCGAATGTAGGCGCCGGGCTTTCTAGCCCGACCCAGCTCAAACATGTCCCAACTACCGGCGCCATATCCTTAACCGTGGCTTTGGGTTTTCTCCCGCCTCGCTACCCTGCACTCACCTTGACCGTGAGCGTCTCCACCTTCGCCTCGGCAAATCTCTCCTGCAACTCCTGCGCTTCCCGAAAAAGCTCCCCTTCGACAAACCTGGCCGGAAACTCGAACGTCAATCCATCTGAGGCGAACGGATACGGCTCCAAAACGAAATGTCTCTTCCCCGCGGACCGCACGTTCACCTCAGCATACCCGCCTCCCCGCAGCGGCAAGGCATGCAGCAGATGCGCGGGCCTCGCGAAATCGACGCACGTCAGCAAAGAAAGATTATCGGTTGCCTGCAACAGCCGGAAATGATCTCGGATCGCAATGTCGCTCTTCTGTTCGAGAGCAATTGATCCATCAAGAGAAATCCCCGCCCGCAGCGACCCCTGAAACTCTTTCTGCTTCCGAAGAAACTCATCCAGCAATGGCAGCTCCTGCGCCGCGATCGTCGATCGGTCCGCATGCTCGGTCAGCAAGTTATAGGTATGCATTGAAATCAGAATGGCTGCGTAGGGGTCTTCCGCAGCAATCAGCCTCACAGCTCGGTCCCGAACCGCAAGATAATCCGCCAGGTCAATCTCTTCAAATGCCGAATACTTCCCTACTAACTCCACCGAAAATGCGCTGGGCTTTCCCTGCCGCGTGATCTGTGGCTTGGCATCACGCGCGGCCCACCCGTCATCGTGCCGGGCGATTCCCTCGAGAACGCGCTCCCGTGGTTCCGGCGGAGGAAACCGCTCGTTGCCCCATCGCGCCGCAAACGCGCCCGCCAGCCGCGCATGATCTGGATGCGTAACCAGCCACCACCCATTCCGTGTCTGCCGTCGCAACATAACGTATCTTCGTCGCCTGCTCGTCAGTATCTTGGACCTACACCGAATCCGGCCCCCTCGCCGATTCGTGCCACTTGTGCAGAAAATACCATTCCAGAAACATGACCACGAAAACAAACCCGAACCCCAAGACCGTCGTCGCCGCCACCAACGCAAACAAATAATCCGTTTGCAATTGTGATGACGCATAAAAAATCGAATACCCCAACCCGCCTTCTCCGACTCGGGCCGAACCGGCATACAGTTCGCCGGTGATCGCGCCGATGACTGCCAGTCCGCTCGCAATCCGAATCCCTACAAACATCGACGGCACCGAATTCGGCAACCGCAGCTTGAAAAGAATTTGCTTGGCCGAAGCGTTGTGCATCAAAAACAAATCCACCAGGTTCTCATCCGCGCTGATCAATCCTTGCGTCACGTTCGCGATGATCGGCGCCAGCGAAATGATGAACGCAATCAGCGTTACCGCAGTCGCTCCGGCTCCCACCCACATCAATATCAACGGCGAAATCGCGATGATCGGCACGGTCTGCAGCAGCAGCGTATAGGGATAAAGCATCCGCCGCACCCATCGCGATTGCGCGAACAGCAGCGCCGTCCCTATACCCACCAGGATGCTGGCTAGCAAACCTCCACCCGCTTCGATCGCCGTAATCGACAGCGCATGGAGCAGCATCGGAAATTTTCCAACCGTCGCCTTTACCACCGCCAGTGGCGAGGGCAACAGGAACGGGGCCACCTGAAAGATCCAGATCACCAGTTGCCACAAGGCCAACAAAGCCGCAAAAACAATCAGCGCGTTAGCGATCGCCGTGAAACGCTTCTTCATTGGGCGATCGCCTCGCGCAGGGCTCTCGACACTTTCGCAACTATCCGGTCAAACTCGGTAGTCGTCCGCAACTCGGCGGTACGCTGTATCGGTAAGTCGACAGCAAAGGTAGCGTGAATCCGTCCGGGATTCGGCGCCAGCACTACGATTCTCGTCGACAGAAATACCGCCTCAATCACCGAATGCGTCACAAACACCGCGGTCCAGCTTTGTTCCCCGCGTAAACGCAATATCTCTTCATTCAGCCGGTCACGGGTCATTTCATCTAGAGCCCCAAATGGCTCGTCCATCAGCAACAACCGCGGATTTGTTGATAGCGCTCGCGCGATCGAGACCCTCATCTTCATTCCGCCGGACAATTCACGCGGATACGCCCCTGACACTCGTTCTAGCCCTACCAGCCTGAGCAGCTCGTCCGCCCTCTTTTGCTGACGGGCTCTTGCCGCACCTTCGAGCTCGAGCCCCAAGCAAACATTCTGAAAAACCGTCCTCCAGGGCAGTAGCGTCGCATCCTGAAACACAAACGAGATGATTTCCCGGGCATTGTTCGGCGTTAGTCCATCTACTCGGATCGTTCCCTGGCTGGGCGGCGTTAAACCGGAAATCAGTTTTAGCAGCGTGGACTTCCCGCATCCGGAGGGACCGATTAGCGTAACGAATTCTCCTTTTCGAATTTCAAGTGTGAGCGGATCGAGCACGCTTCTGCCATTTGGAAATTTCTTCGCCACTCCGTCCAGTTCCACCATCAACGCCGTTTCGCTCACGGTCATGGCGGCGAGCCTGTGGTCGGCAGATACAGTGCGCTGGGTCTCGTCCTGTCGTGAAACACAATCTGCGTCGATCGCCGCCAATCCCATGACGTTGCCTCGGAAGACGCCACATCACTCCCAGGATTGCGATCGTAAAGTGGAAACGCGCTGCTGGCGATTTCCAGTCGTATACGCTCGTTGGCGGAAAACCGACACGAAGTCGGCTCCAACGAGAAATCCCATGCGTGAATCTTGTCGGCGGAATATTTTTCCCGACCGAACAGCCAACTCGATCGTGCAATCCCCATGCAAATGAATTCCGCCACGCCATTCGGCCGTGCGCGCACGAGTTTCGCGGTGAAGTCCGTATTCCCGAGCGAACTGGCGGCATAAAGAACCACTCGTGGAATCCCGAACACTGTAAGGGGTTCCTTGAGCGGCTCGGTCGTAAACACCAAGACGTTATTACCCAGTTCGAGTGTTGATTGATCGAATTGTCCGCTCTGAGCCCCAGGCCCACCCGGAGCCTGCACCGGGACTTCCGGGTCATACACAAAGACATCGCAGGGCTCATCAAGTGGCGGCAACTCCAAGCGGAGCGTGCCATCGCCGCGCCGCGAATTCGCGTGCCCGCAACTGTGTAGGTATAGTGTGTAATTCTGTCCTGTTGGAAATTCATCCGCGTGGTGCCACTGATTTTCCCCCAGCACAAAGTGCCGAATCTGCGCTTCCGCGGAAAATGCGTCCGAATCTTTCAACCAGTGATCAAACCAGCGCAAAAGTATTGTGTCGGTATCCAGCAGCGCGTGCGGACCAAAATCCGTCGTTCCAATTCGATCGCCCCAGGGAATGTGCTGCCAGGGACCGGCAATCAAATATTGATTTTCCCGCGCAAACTCATTGGCCGCTCCGCGCCGAAGCTGCAGAAATCCATCAATCGCGCCGCGCAAAAACATGTCATACCAGCCGGAAATGTGCAGCGCCGGCACCGCAACGCGACCGATGGACTTGCTCACATCCAGTTCGGACCAATACTTACCCGGCTGATCGTGTTCGAACCAGTCTCGTACGTACTGGGGAACTCCTTCGCCCACGAGCGCTGGATTCTCGCCAAACGGCAAATAACTTGTCTGGGCCGCCAGGTTCGCCCAAGCCTCTTCCAAGCGGTCGCTCGCTTCCCGCAATCCTTTGCGCCGCACATCCACTTTCAATAGTTGTAATCCCCAACCGAGCGCGACTGCCAACCGTAACGCCCCATGGTGATAAAACCATCCGTGATACAAATCGCAAGCTGTCATACCGGGCGCAATGCACTTCAACCCCGCCGGTTGCTCTGCAGCAGCCAATAATTGCGTCGCTCCCTGGTAGGAAAATCCATACATCCCGATGGCCCCATTGCATTCGGGCCTCTTGCTGAGCCACAGAATCGTTTCCGCCCCGTCTTTTGCTTCATTGCGAAATGGATAAAATTCACCTTCGGAATCCCCACGCCCGCGCACATCCTGAATCACGACGTTGTATCCGTGTCGTGCGAACCAGATCGGATGCGCGTACACCACCGTAGATGCAATATCTCGCCCGTAGGGCTGGCGCATGAGCAAGGCCGGTTTTGGCGACGAACCTTTTGGGTAGTAGTGATCGGAAACCAGAGTGGTTCCATCAACGAGTTGGCATCGTACACCTCGTTCCAGCCGTACCCCGCTACCGCAATCAACGAAGTTTGCGTCGCTCGTCATTTCTGATAATTCGCCATGGCCTCTAGTGCAGCCGCCAATCGGCTTGCGGCTTGCTCGATCCACTTCGCGCCGTTCTCCGCCGTGGCAGGGCGTGGATCGCCGAGGACTCCACTTTCGGCGATGTCACGCGTCAGCCAGGCAAAGGTAGCCGCCGCGTTCTCCGGAAGCAGAAGGTCCGGCTTATCCAGCTGCGCAATGTAGTTCACGGTGTACGCGCCGCGATCTACCAACTCCGGGACCGATGCCAGCAAATATGCTGTCTCTAGTTCTCCGGCGTGAAACCCGTACGCCTGCTCCTGCAGACTCAGTCCGTCAGAGGAAATCCCGCCCGATCCGTCGAGCGTGAAGGTCCGCAATCCGAATTCCGCACGCAAATCGCGCGCCATGACATGAATCAACGCGCTGTTCCCGCCGTGGGTGTTGTACAAAACCAATTTCTGAAAGCCCGCGGAACGCAAACTCGCTCCGAGATCTCGAACGACGGCCATGAATGTGGCGGCACTCACAGAGAGAGTCCCAGGAAATCCCGAGTGCTCGTTGCTCTTGCCATAATGCACTGGTGGAAGCGCATAAACCGGCATGTCGGCTGGCAGCTTTTCTATCGCGTGTCCCAGCAACAGATTATTGATCAGGGTGTCGGTCGCTAGCGGCAGATGATGCCCGTGCTGCTCAATCGCCGCTGTCGGAAGAACCAGCAATGTTTTCTCCCTCGACAGCGCATCCACTTGCTTCCAATTCAGATACGCGAAGTTGCGATTGTCCGGAATCCAGGTCTTCATTTCGCCACCGCTTCCGAAGAAGCAGTCCTTGCTTCAAACGTGATCATCTTCCCCGGATTCAGCAGACCTTGGGGGTCGTAGCGGTGTTTCGCGACGAGTTGAATGTTGTCCGGCCTGTACCTTCCCCCACCCTCCACATTATTTACATGCGGATTGGCCACAAACACTCCCAACTCCTGGCAACGGTCGATCATCTCCTTTAAGCGCTCCTCCGTCGTGAAGTACACCACGGGAATCGCCCCGGGAATCACCTTGCCTTCCCCGTTCTTCATAAATTCCATATGAAACAAAAATTCGGAGCCGAATCGCTCTTTGAGCGCCCGCATCTGCTCCCGCACGCGCTGCGGATCAAACCCGCACTGCAGGTACGTATAGGCTTCATCGTTTTTCATCGCCCAGAGAGTTGTATGGTTCCACGTATAGTCCGACAACAGCGGCCGGCTCTGCAATCCTACATAGTCTCCCGAAAGTGCAATGGCCCCACTGGCATCTCCTGCTGCCGATTCGAGCTTGTCCAGGTGTTCTGTCGCGATTAGAAAGAAAATCAGTGACCGGCCTTCCCCCGCCAGTGCCTTGATGGGCAGAAAAAAGGACGGTATGGGCCACTCAAATGCGCTCACCAACCGCTTGGTATAGCTATCATCCACGGCGATCTGCTCGCTGAAATCGTATGCCGCCCGAAACGTGTCAAACGATACGACGCATTGTGACCATTTGACAGCCGGCGCCAGCGCCAGCCAAATTCGTGTGATCACTCCGTTCGTTCCCCAGGCGTGCAGTATTTCATGCACCGCGTCGCCTTCTTGCTTGACGACCCGCGGTTCCGCTTCCATCGTCACCACTTCGAGCGCTCGCACGGTCTGGAAATCCCGCAAGCCGCCGTGTGCCACCGATCCGATCCCGCCGGAACCGCCAGCAATAAATCCCCCTACCGAGGCTTTCGCAAGTGTCGACGGATAGCACCGCAACTCCCAGCCGACTTTTCTCGCCTGGGTCTCGAGCACGCCCAATCGCACGCCTGGTTGGCAGACGGCTACGCCATCTGGAAGAATTTCTTCGATGGCATCCATTTTCGATAGATCAAGAACTACTCCGCCACGGAGCGGTACGGCCTGCCCATAATTCCCTGTGCCTGCGCCGCGAGTCGTTACGGGGATAGCGTGGGAATAGCAATACCCCAACACAGTTTGCACTTCTCCTGTGCTCAGCGGCTGAACCACCATCTCCGCCATTTTCCCGTCGAGCTGCTTTTTCAATACCGGCGAATACCAGTAAAAATCCTTCGATAGCTGCTCTACGACTTCCGTCTGCGTAAGCACCCGGCTCTGGTCGGCCAACAATGAGGCAAGCGCCGCGCCGTGATTGATCCCCATGAATCCTCTTTCTAGTTCCCCTTTTTCCTGCTGCTCCAACTCTTAAACGCTTTCTGCATGGTTGGATCTGTAAAAAGCGTGTTGCACAATTTTCGAAGGACCGGTCCTTCGACCAGGCAATGCATGTCCGAACGCCGCGCAACCTCTTTCGCCGCAATATGAATCTGCAAACAGTACTTGTTCGCGTCCGCGATCGTTGCGCCAAACACCACTCGGTCCAGTTTCGCCCACAATGCATTGGCCATGCACATCGCACACGGTTCGCACGTCGAGTACAACGTGTACCCCGCCAAACTGGGACTTTTCAATTTCTTGCAGGCCAATCGCACGGCTCGCACTTCTGCGTGCGAGGAAGGATCATTCTCAGAGATTACCGCGTTCGTTGCTCCGAGCAATCGCTCTCCGGTCTTCGTATTCACAATCAGCGCGCCGAAGGGAGCAGGGTGAGCGGTCGACATCGTCCGGGCGGTGAACTCATACACTTCGCGCATCCTGCCTTCGTCAAAGCTGGCAGGAGCAACAGCTTTTCCCCGGAAACTCCGCATGGCGCAATCTAGCACATCGCCACCGCGGGCCCACATGCAAAAAATTGAATCCAAAGCATCGAAGGCATGGCACGATAGCCGTCGGGGAACGGGTTAGACTACCCCCCTATTGCGCGTTCAAGTCGCCGGCAGTGCTACAAACGGGGTGAAGCATGGTAGTTTTTGGGGCCTCTCGGAGACGATTCCAGTGCACGATCAAGCGCTTTTCTGTTCCGACCGTTTCCCTGCTCCTGCTGAGTTTCATTGCGCTCTCTTGCCGGGAAAAACCCGCCGCTACTCCCGGGCTTACCCAGGTCGTTCTGCAGACAGATTGGTATCCGCAACCCGAACACGGAGGCTTTTATACCGCTTTAGTCGAGGGCTACTACAAAGAGGAGGGCTTGGACGTCACGATCCAGCCCGGTGGCCCCTACATGCAACCGTATCAACAAGTTGCGGCCGGTGCCGCGCAATTCGGCATGGGCGGCTCGGATAAAATCTTGGAATCTGTCGCTTCCGGCCAGAAATTATTAGCCGTCGCGGCCACTTTGCAGCACGACCCGCAAGGAATCATGGTGAGAGAAAGTTCGGGGGTAAAAGCCTTTGGGGATTTGAGCGGACATTCCGTGGCGGTGACACCCGGCTCGACCTGGTTTCGGTATCTAGTGGAGCGGTACAAGCTGCATGATGTGCGCGAGACGCCGGCGATGATGAGCGTGGCAAATTTTATTGCGAATCCAGATTACATTCAGCAGGCGTTTGCGACTTCCGAGCCATTTTTCGCAAGGCAAGCAGGCGCCCAGCCGCGCTTTCTGTTGGTCAGTGACGCGGGATTTGCTCCCTATCGGGTGATGTTCACGACGCAGGATTTTGCACGAGAGCACCCAGATGTTGTTGCAAAATTCGTGAGAGCGTCGATCCGTGGTTGGCATGAATACCTCAACGATCCGAAGGCGGCCGATGATGCCGTGGCAAAATTGAATCCGGCGCTGACTCCGGAATGGATGAAATTCAGTTGGAAAGCGTTGCGCGATGGAAAGTTTGTGGCGGGGGATGATGCCAGCGGAGCAAAAATCGGACAGATGGAAACCGAGCGCTGGAACGCAATCTACAAGCAATTGCTGGAACTAAAGGTAATTGATAAAGAGTTTGATCCGGCAACCGCCTACACGCTCGAATTCATCCCGAAGAACTAAGTGAATCGTCGACACCGATATCTTCGTGCCAGACGGCGGGATTCCGGCTGATATAGTCTGCTAACAATTTGATGCATTCCTCGGAATCTAAATCAATCACATTCACGCCGATAGAACGCAACCAATCGACCCCCCCTTGAAAGTTTCTGCTTTCGCCGACAACTAGCGTGCGAAAGCCGAATTGGCGAACCAGGCCGCTGCAATACCAGCAGGGCGCAAGCGTTGTCACCATAATTAAATTGCGATAGCTGCGCTGACGGCCCGCTTTGCGAAACGCGTCGGTTTCTCCGTGGACCGATGGATCGTCATGCTGAACGCGGCGATTGTGGCCTGCGCCGAGAAGGTGGCCGCTGGAGTTGAAAACAGCGGCGCCGATGGGAATGCCGCCCTCTTTCAAGCCAGTCCGGGCCTCTTCGATGGCCACGCCCAGCATGGCTTGATAGTCGAGTGTATCGTCCATTCGAAGGTCCTCGTCGAAGTCAGAAAAGCCGCTACAGGCTGAACCTGTGCCACTATTTTTTGTATTGGCGAACGCGGCGGATCACATTGTTGGTGGAGCTGTCATGCGCCAACTTTGGTTCCGTCGGGCTCTCGATTTCCGGGATGATGCGCTGAGCGAGAACTTTTCCGAGTTCGACGCCCCACTGGTCGAAGGAATCAATGCTCCAGACGGTTCCCGCTGTGAAGACGGAGTGTTCGTAGAGCGCGACCAATTTCCCGAGTGCCGCCGGCGTGAGTTTTTCGAGAAGGATTGTGTTCGACGGGCGATTTCCCTCAAAGACGCGGTGCGGGATAAGCCATTCCGCCGTGCCTTCCGCTTTTACTTGTTTGGCGGTTTTGCCAAAGGCCAGAGCTTCGGTTTGCGCACAGACGTTTGCCAGAAGCATATCGTGATGACGCCCGAGCGGATTGAGTGATTCGCCGAACGCAATGAAATCACAGGGAATTAGGCGCGTGCCCTGATGGATCAATTGATAAAAAGAGTGTTGGCCGTTGGTGCCGGGCTCGCCCCAATAGATCGGACCGGTTTCATAATTGACTGTGGTGCCTGTCAGCGTGACGTGTTTCCCATTGCTCTCCATGGTCAATTGCTGGAGGTAGGCGGGAAAGCGCTTCAAATATTGCTCGTACGGAAGCACAGCGACGGTTTGCGCACCGAAGAAGTCGGTATACCAAACGCCCAGCAGACCCATCAGCACGGGCAAGTTCCCCTCAAACGGAGTCGTGCGGAAATGTTCGTCCATCTCGTGAAAACCGTCGAGCAGTTCACGAAAATTATCGGGGCCAATCGCGAGCATCGTGGAGAGGCCGATCGCCGAATCCATGGAGTAGCGACCTCCGACCCAATCCCAGAAGCCAAACATGTTAGCGGTATCAATTCCAAACTTCGAGACTTCGGCGGCATTTGTGGAGACCGCAACGAAATGCTTGGCGACGGCTTTCTCATCGCCGCCAAGCCCCTTCAGACACCAAGCGCGAGCGCTGTGAGCGTTCGTCATCGTCTCCAAAGTTGTAAACGTTTTTGATGAAATGATAAACAAAGTTTCGGAAGGATCGAGGCCGAGGACCGCTTCGGCAAAGTCAGTAGAATCGACATTTGAGACAAAGCGGAAGGTCAAGTTGCGGTCGCTGTAGTGCTTTAACGCTTCATAGGCCATAACCGGGCCAAGATCGGAACCGCCGATTCCAGCATTGATGATGTTGCGAATGCGCTTGCCGGTGTGGCCTTTCCACGCGCCGCCGCGGATACGATTGCTAAAGTCGGCCATTTTATCCAGGACGGCATGAACATCGGGGACAACATCCTTGCCATCCACAATGATCTTTTCGCCTTTGGGAGCACGAAGAGCAATGTGCAATACCGCGCGGTTCTCGGTGATGTTGATCTTGTCACCGCGGAACATGGCGTCAATGTGGGCTTGCAAACCGGATTCTTTGGCAAGAGCAAGCAGCAACTTGAGGGTCTTTTCTGTGATGCGATTTTTGGAATAATCAAAAAAGATGCCGAGGGCTTCGGTGGAATATTGCTCACCGCGCTTGGGATTTTCTCGAAAAAGATCGCGAAGGTGAGTGTTGCGAATCTTCGCATGATGGGCTTTAAGATCGGCCCAAGCTTTGCGCTTCGTGAGTGGCTGGATTGGGCTGGCTTTGGAGCTTGTTTTGGGTGCTAATTTGGATTTGGAGGCCATGATGGAGTTCCTTTCCTACCCCGAGAAGGGCGTCGACTGGTCGTATCGAGGAAGACAGTCTACACGAGGGTTGCCTCGATCTGCGAGCCCACCAAGCAAGAACAATCTTGGAGCAGCGCTGTCGATTGCATACCAGCGTAGATACAGGTAGCTTATTCGCCATGACCCCGACGCGCGACCTCATTCTCTCGCTATTCCCAGAGGAACAACGGAGTAACAAATCGCTGCGGCAACTGGCAGTACGCGCGGAACGCTTGACCAGCGCCACTTCATTGAGTACGCGCCTGGATGCGGCGGTTGAGCTTTATACGTTTATGCGGGGGAAAGACCGGAACATTCCGCCACCCCTTCCCTGCGCACAAGGTCAGAGCAGCTTGCATGACGAACGATGGAGGAGAGAAGCGGTCTGGCTTTCCATCCTGGAAAATTCGCCAGAGATTCGCGGGCGTTACCACGATAGCCTGGCGGCGCTACTTTCCGAGACCAACGGCGTTTCGCTTTTCGCGGAATCCGGATTGCCGAGTGACCGTGGGCTGCTCGCCGAACTATCGAACCGATTCCTGGGAATTGTGCTGCCCGCGCCGAAGGAATACAGCGAACTGGCGCGGTTGTTTATCCGCATGTACCCCACGAAAGATGAAGTGGAACACTTTTTCAGCCTGCCACCAGAAAATTTCGATCGTATCGTGGCACTGGCCGCGCCGGATGAACGAGCGGAGCAATGGCGCCCGGTGGTGGAATCGCTGATTGACGCGTTTTGCCTCCTGGGAGCGCGTGTGCAAGGGCTGGGGCTATCTGAAAAATTGCGGGTAAGGAGCAAGCCGCGGCCCGTGCAGCAATCTTCCTTCTACTTGTTGCCCCGTGCGGGGGATGTCTTTGTATTCGCGCTGCGAAGCCATGAAAACCTTCTCTCGGCCGAGCGCCAATGGCGCAACACTGTGAAGGGTTGCCGCGACGAATTGAAAATCATCGTCGAGAACATGGATAAACGCGGCGTAAATCTGGATGTGGTGTACGCGATCGATGTGATCGAGCAGAGCCTGGGACGAATGGAAACGATCGCTGACGTGCTCGTGGCGGATCCTGGCCATGAAAAAAGGCTAGCTGCGCAAAGATTCCTACGCGAGGTGGTGCGAGGCCGTCTGGCGGACCGCAGTTTGCTGGTGCTGCTAAGCAACAGCATGCGGCTGATGTCTAAAAAGATTGTGGAGTGGGCGGGGAAGACCGGCGAACACTACATCGCCAACAACCGCAAAGAGTATTGGCAGATGTGGAGAGCAGCATTGGGAGGCGGATTGCTGACGGTGGGAACGGCGGCGATCAAGATGGTGGTAACCCATTCCGGGTTCGGTCCGTTCGTCGAAGGCTTTCTGGCGGGAACAAATTACGCAGTGAGCTTCGTGATGTTGCAGGTGTTGGGATTGGCGTTGGCAACGAAACAGCCCTCGATGACCGGTGCCGCGCTGGCACAAATCGTACTGCGCTGCCAGCAAAGTGGAAATGACGAAGAGCTGGCTACATTTGTGGCACGAATCTTTCGAACGCAATTGGCCGCGGCTCTGGGAAACATCCTGGCAGTTGCGGCGGGAGCGATAGGATTGGGATTTTTGTGGCACGTATTGTTCGGCGCGCCGCTACTGCATGAGGAAACCGCAGAATACGCGCTAACATCGCTGAATCCAATCAAGACGGGAACTATTTTTTACGCGGCGATAACCGGGGTAATCCTCTGGTTGTCGAGCTTGATTGGTGGGTGGATCGAAAACTGGGCGGTCTACCACCGGTTGCCCGAAGCGATTGCCGAGCATCGCCTTGGGGCATTCTTGCGGCCGGAGCGATTGCAGCGCGTTTCACAGGTATTCTCAAAGAATATTTCCGGATGGGGAGGATCGATCGCGCTGGGTTACATGCTGGGAATGACCCCAACGATTGCGCGCTTCTTTGGATTGCCGCTCGATGTGCGGCACGTGACGCTCTCCACCGGAACGGTGGCCCTCGGAGCCGTGTCGCTCAGCAGGTCGACGATGCCCGAAGGAGCGCTGTTCTGGGCAGCGATCGGGATTGCAGCAACGTTCGTGCTCAACTTGAGTGTGAGCTTTTATCTAGCGCTGAAGCTGGCGCTGAAAGCCCACGGAGCGAATCTCGGTGGAAATATCACCATCGTCAAGACAATCCTGGCAGCGTTTTTGCACTCCCCACGCGATTTCTTTTTACCTCCGCTCGACAATCCGAACGCCCCGGTTGCCGCCAGCCAGGAAACTCATTGACGGCTCTGTTCGCCATTCCCAGCAGCAGAACGGAATCACGAACAGTTGAACGGTGGCACGCAATCCGGTCCGCCTATGGCCAGATTTACGATGGGCAAACGCTCGTGCTGGCGCGAACCTTCAGCTGGGGCTTCACTACGAGCTGTTTCGGATAATCAGTCTTGTTGCCGGAAGAAATTCTCTTCAGCAAGGTTTCCGCGCCGATGACCCCCATCTCACGCAGCGGCTGGTGGACTGTGGTGAGGCTAGGATTTTGATAAGCGGCACTCTGAATGTCGTCGAATCCGATGACAGAAACGTCTTGCGGAACCCGGCGCCCGGATTCTCGAAGAGCGTGAATGGCCCCGATAGCGGAGATGTCGTTGAAGGCAAACAACGCGGTGAACGGAACGTTGCGGGCAAGAATCTCGCGGGTGACTTCATAACCCACTTCGGGAGATGTGGAGTCGCTCTTCATCTGGTGTTGCAGGCGGGAATCCATGGAAACACCCAGGTGTTTCGCGACGGAATGCAAAGTTTGCCAACGAATCTCCGTGTCCGAACTGAAATCCTGCCCTTTGATGAATGCAATATTTTTGTGCCCTAGTTCCTGGAGATGCTGTAGCGCGAGCGTCGCAGCCAATTCGTGGTCTAGGACGACATTGGTCACACCCGGAACCTCCTGGTGGCCAGAGATTGCCACGATAGGAAGAGTGCAGGTTTCACTACAGGAAGTGTCCACCGCAATGATCCCTTCCACAGCGCGCTGCTGAAGAATCAGCGGATACTCTTCGATCAGATCGGCGCGATGCCGGTGGCTGACGACCAAGTAAAAATATCCTTCCTCAAGCAGGAAGTCCTCAATACCCGACATAACAAGCGCCGCGTACCCTTCACTGATTTCGGGCACGATGACGCCAATGGTGAAGCTTCGTTTCTGGCGGAGAGAACGAGCCATCAGGTTTGGCCGGTAATTGAGCTCGCGTGCGGCCTGTCGGACGCGTTCCTGCGTGGCCGGCGGAATGGACTTCGCCCCCGGAGATCGGTTGATCACCAAGGAAACAGTGGCGGAAGAAACGCCCAAATACTCAGCCAGTTTCTTTA
Organism: Candidatus Acidiferrum sp.; assembly: GCA_035314425.1. Taxonomy (GTDB): domain Bacteria; phylum Acidobacteriota; class Terriglobia; order Acidiferrales; family UBA7541; genus Acidiferrum. Next base: position 20,459 of record DATFZN010000114.1, read on the forward strand.
AGCTGACAGAACTGGAGCCGGCTTCCCGAATTTCTTGCGAACGCTTTTTACCAGAGTCGGACATCGAGGGTGGGTGAATTCTGTCACAGGCAAGGAGCAGGAGCAAGCAAGAGAAAAGAGCGAAACTCACGGGAAGGGGCTGTATACTAAATCGATTTATCCCAGCATACTTGAGGTCTGCCGCGGGTTTCTACCAGGATCGCGGTCCGAATTTGGAGAAGCAATTGTATCCCCAGTCACATACAGTTTCCCCACTCCCTAGGCAGGCGGGCGGGCATGGAGCCTCGAAATGAAATTCCGCTCTCTGCTCTACTTTCTCTTGCTGTGCGGCACCTTTGCCGCTTCACCCGCCCGCGGACAATCGCCGGTTTCTAGGGAACAAGCTCCCTTTCGCGGATTGCCTGTGCGAAACGATTTGGCCACACTCTCAATTGAGCAGAGAGTTGAAGATCTGCTGAAAACCATGACTTTGGAAGAAAAAGTCGGGCAGTTGGTGCAGTATTCGATCGGAACGCCGACAGGACCGGGAACCGGACGCGGAGGCTACGACGAGATGGTCGCCAGCGGGCAGGTTGGATCGCTATTCAACCTCGAAAACGGCCAAGCGGTGAACCACTATCAACACATCGCCGTAGAAAAATCCCGACTGCACATACCGTTGCTGGTCGGGCTGGATGTGATTCACGGCTACCGAACAATTTTCCCGGTGCCACTCGCCATGGCCTCCACCTGGGATCCGCCGATTGTGGAACGCGCCGCACGCTTGGCGGCAGAGGAGGCAACGGCAGAGGGAGTGCGCTGGACATTTTCACCGATGGTGGATATTGCACGCGATGCGCGATGGGGACGGATGATTGAGGGAGCAGGGGAAGATCCTTTTCTCGGCAGTGAAATCGCACGCGCGTATGTTCGTGGATATCAGAGCAAGAGGCTCGGTGCGCCGGATAGCCTGGCATCCTGCGCCAAGCATTATGTCGGGTACGGCGCGGCCGAGGGCGGTAGGGATTACAATACCGCGGAAATTTCCGAGCACACGTTGCGGGAAATCTATTTGCCGCCATTCTATGCCGCGCTCGACGAAGATGGCGCATCCGTAATGAGTGCGTTTCATCCGCTGAATGGAGTGCCGGCGAGCGCGAACCCCTTTATCCTAAAACAGGTTTTGCGGGATGAATGGCAGTTCCAGGGAATAGTGGTGAGCGATTGGACGTCAGTGGGGGAACTCGAGGCTCACGGAATCGCCAATGATGGCGCCACAGCAGCTCGCAAGTCGTTTACCGCGGGCGTGGACATGGATATGGAGAGCAATCTCTACCACAACTATCTGGCTGACCAAGTGAAAAACGGAAAAGTGAGTGAGGCACAGCTAGATGAAGGAGTACGGCATGTGCTGCGGGTAAAACTTGCCCTTGGGCTTTTCGATGAGCCGTATACCAATGAAACGCGCAAGCATGTTGGTCCGCTAGACAAGGAAAGTCTGGACGTTGCGCGAGTTGCCGCTGAGCGCTCGCTCGTGCTTTTGAAAAATGGAAATGGGGTTCAATCGCTATTGCCACTAAAAAAAGGACAGACCGTGGCGCTCATTGGGCCGCTAGCAGACGATGCGGTAAATATGCTGGGATCCTGGGCCGGCCGTGGGCAACCCGAGGATGTGGTTACGCTGAAAACGTCTCTGACGCGCTCCCTCGGCGCTTCGAAAGTAAAGTATGCACAAGGCGGTGGGATCCGTTCTGCGAGCGACAAAGAGATTGCAGAGGCAGTTGCAGCGGCGAAGAGGGCGAGCGTAGCGATTCTTGCCCTGGGCGAAGACGCCCGTGAGATGACCGCAGAAGCCGGGTCGCGCGCGCATTTGGATTTGCCCGGACGTCAGGAAGAATTGCTAGAAAAAGTGGTTGCGACAGGAACCCCGGTTGTTCTGGTGCTGTTCAGCGGAAGGCCTTTGACGCTGCCCTGGGCGTTTGAGCACGTGCCTGCCGTACTGGCTGCGTGGTTCCCCGGGGTGCAAGCGGGCCCCGCGCTCTATCGAATCTTGTATGGTGAGGCCAGCCCCAGCGGCAGACTAGTAGTGAGCTGGCCACGCTCCGTGGGACAACTCCCGCTTTATTACAATGCGCTCAGTACCGGGCGCCCAGCAGGTGAAGTGGATTTGAGCCACCCTCCGAAAAATGGTGAGGAGAAATATGTATCCAGATACATTGACGAACGCAATTCTCCGCAATTTCCCTTTGGCTATGGACTTTCCTATACGACGTTTGCATACGCGGCTCCAGAAGTAAGCACTCGGAAGATCAGTGCCCAGACACTCAATGATAACTTGCGAAAAAGAAACCCCGACGAGCGGCAGGACGTGATCGTGTCCGTGAACGTCACCAATACCGGGAATGTTTCCGCGGACGAAACGGTGCAGCTCTACATTGGGTTGCGAGGCACGAGCGTCGCCGAACCGGTCAAGGCGTTAAAGGCCTTTCAACGTGTCGGGCTGGCACCCGGCGAAACGAAAAAGGTTGTTTTTGAGCTCGCACCGGAAGCATTCGCAATTTGGGGCCAGGACAATCGATGGGCAGTCGAGCCGTCCGAGGCGACAATTTGGGTCGGCCCCAACTCCGCAGTGCAAGGCGGGGTACGCCTGGAAATCGGCGATTGAACCGACAGAGGGCACAGCCGGTTTGCGGGTCGGACGGAGGGGGAGTGCGCCAGGCGACACAATTGATTGCGAAATTGAGAATACTGCCAATTTTTGACGCGTCAAGAGTCGTTTTGCACCAAGTGAGAAAACTACCCCGAGAGGATGGTCTAGCTAAGCCAATGCAGGATAAAGACTTGTTGCTCACTGAAAGGGTTTGGTCGGGCGAGTTTTCCGTGAGAATGCAGATACGAACGGACTCAAAGTTGCATCCAACTAGGTCGATGGTAGAATCTGTGCCTTGGTACCAGTCGAGAGGAGGATTGCCACGGAAAACGCATGTCTAACTAAGCCCTCTCGGCGCGACATTCTGAGGTGGGCCGGAATGGGGATGGCCGCCGCACCGTTCGCATCGAGGCTGGCTTTGGGAGCTCCTCTAGGGGGCTCGAGGAGCGCCTATGAAGGCACGGACGAAGAGTTATTTGATGACATTCAGAGGGCCGCATTTCGATTCTTCTGGAATGAGACCGACCCGCGCACGGGTCAGGTGAAAGATCGCGCGTTTCTGAATGGGAATGATTCGCGGACGATGTCGAGTATTGCCGCAACCGGCTTTGGGCTGACTTCCCTCTGTATCGCCGATTCCCGTGGATTTGCCCGGTCGCAGGATATACGCAATCGCGTTCGAACCACATTGCAGTACGTCGCGAATGATCTAGAAACTGAGCACGGTTTTTACTACCACTTTGTGGACATGAGCACCGGCAAGCGCTGGAGAAAGTGCGAATTGTCGTCGGTCGATACAGCCCTGCTCTTGTGCGGAGTTTTGACCGCACGGCAATATTTCGAAGACGCAGAAATTCAGGATCTGGCTACAAACATCTATAACCGCGTTGACTGGCCGTGGATGCTCAACAAGGGCTACGCGTTTTCGATGGGCTGGACGCCAGAGAATGGGTTCCTGAAAGCCCGATGGGATCATTACGGCGAAATGATGATGATCTATCTGCTGGGAATCGGTTCGCCGACACTTCCCGTTTCGCCGGAAACGTGGAAAGCCTTTAGCCGCCCAAAGGTGACCTACGACGGGATTACGTTTATCGCTGGCCGGGATCCCCTTTTCACGCACCAGTATTCGCACGCGTGGTTTGACTTCCGAAACAAGGAAGATGCCTACACCAATTATTTTCAAAATTCGATCCTAGCAACCAGGGCGCACAAGCAGTTCTGCTTGTCGCTACAATCCAAATTGGGACATTGCTGTGAGGATTTGTGGGGTATTTCGGCCTCCGACACACCCAGGGGCTATACCGCGCCACCCATCTTGGGGCCCGTGGATGGCAGCATCGTGCCCTGCGCGACCGGGGGGTCAGTTCCCTTCTTGTATGAGGATTGCGTGCAGGTGCTTCGAACGATTCGCGCCAGGTACTCGCAAAAGGGCTGGGGATTGTACGGATTCGTCGATGCGTTCAATCCGTCCGCTGGATGGTATGACACAGACGTTCTGGGGATCGACCTGGGCATAACCATGCTCATGATTGAGAATTACCGGACCGCGCTGCCGTGGAACACATTCATGCTGAATCAGGAAGCCCAAGCGGGAATGTTGCGAGCAGGATTCCAATACGTTTAGAAGTTTCCGCCGCTTACGATTCCAAGATAAGCAATGCTACCCTCGCCCGCGGGCATATCTTCGGACCAAATAGCAAAGAAAAACTGCCAACGAGTGGGGTGAATCAGCTCTCGTTGGCAGCGTTTCCTTTTACAAACGGAAGCACGGGGGTTAAACGCGCATCCGGCAAACTGTCTGGCGATATCGCACCACATCCTTAAGTAAATCGGTTAAGCACAATATTCGGGGGCAGTATAGACACAAGAAATTTGAATGTCAATCATGAGTTTTACGTAGCCGGCCAACTGCACTCGAAGCTAGCCAAACGGACTCTCACGGACCAAAAATTAACGTTTGACGGAAGCGGTTGGACGGATTTTCTCAGTTGAGACTATGCCTTGGCCTTCTTGAAGGGCATAGAAATGGTCGGCATCCAGGTTCACAATGGTCTCTATTTTTCCGGAAGGCCAACGAACTTCGAGGCTGTCGATTTTGCTGGCCTTGCCAAGGCCGAAATGGGCGCGCTGGTCGCTTTGTGAAAGGTAGCTGCCGCCGCTGTGAATTTCCTCGGTTTGGGTTACCCCGCCTGCCGTTAATTTAAGTCGAGCGCCGATGGCCATGCGATTGCTTTTCGTGCCAGCCAGTTCGAAGCTTATCCAGTGCTGGCCAGGAATCCCGGGATTTCGCAAAATCTGCGGAGCCCCCACAAGATTTTCAACGACGAGGTCCATATTGCCATCGTTGAAGAGGTCGCCCGCGGCAAGACCTCGCGAGACTTGCGGGAGCAGAATGGCAGGGCCGCTTTGGTCACTGGCGTCGCAGAAGGTGCCATTGCCCTGGTTGTATTGAACTAGTTTTGGTTCTTGATAGCGAGCAGCGGAAGGCAACGAATCCACTTGCGGATAAACGTGACCGGTTGCGGTGACGAGATCGAGCCAACCGTCATTATCGAGATCAATGAAAACGATTCCCCACTTCACATAGGGGACAGAGGGCAAGCCAATACCCGCAGCGTAGGAGACATCCTGAAAATCCCAGTTGCCGTCGTTACGATAGAGCGGGGTGTTGTCCATAGAGAAATTCGTAACGGCTAGCGAAGGGCGACCCGTGTGGAGATAATCGCCAACGGCGACGCCCATAGCTGCTTGCTCGTGGCCGTCTTCACCGAGCGCAGTGCCAGACTCGAGACCAATATCGGTGAATTTGCCGTTGCCATCGTTGCGATACAGAAAGCCTGCAGTCGAATCGTTGGCCACATAAATGTCCGGGCGACCGGTGTTGCTGAAGTCCGCCCAGATTGTGGTGAGGCCGTAGTAGCCGCCGGGATCGTCAACCCCAGCTTTCTTGGACACGTCAGTGAATGTACCGTTGCCGTTGTTGTGGAACAGCGAGTCGCCCGAACCCTTCAGGCCACGAGGGCCGCATTGCACATCGAGGCCCATGTATTTGCACGTCGCAGTGCTGCCAAAGACGGGAAGGCGGTGGAGGTCAAGATCGACATAGTTGGTGACCATGAGATCCACAAAGCCGTCGCCATCGTAATCGCCGAAGGCTGCACCGGTCGACCAGCGTCCATCAGTGACGCCGGCTTTCTTGCCGATGTCGGTGAAAGTACCGTCACCGTTGTTGTGATAGAGAACGTTTCCCCCGTAGCAGGTTAAATAGATATCTGGCCAACCGTCGTTGTCGAAGTCGGCTACGGCACCGCCCATAACGTAACACGGGAAACCGACGCCGGCTTTGTCGGTCACATCCGTGAATGTGCCGTCATGATTGTTGTGGTAAAGAGCGCTGCGCGCTTTCCCTCCATTCAGAGCGGATTCGGCGGTGGGAGCATTGGTGAAATAAATATCGAGCCAACCATCGCGATCGTAATCGAGAAGCAAGACGCCTCCGCTCATGGATTCAATGATGTACCGGCTCTCGGGAGAAGAGGAATGCGAGAAAGTAATGAGACTCTTTTGAGTGATGTCTTCGAGTTGCGGAATGGGACGGTCTTTACAGCGGATGGATTTAGCGGTGGGCGGCGGAGCAGTGCCTTGAGCAATTCCCTGCCCGGCTGAATTCCCGCCGGTGGTGAGAACGAAGAAGGTGATCAGAGAGAAAAGAGTGAGTAGGCGCGGAAAGACTGCCGTGCAATTCATCGCCAAGGCCTTTTACGCATACTGCAAAGATAGCAGAAGGGACGCCGGAGTCGCCAAGGGCGGAGGGAATGCCGTGAAAAAACGAGCGTAGCAGGATTTAGTGTAAGGAGCGCTCCATAATTCTGTACAATGGGAGCAACTAAGGAAATGAAGCGTTGGCGAGGCGCTGCGTTTCGCGACGTACATCGCCGCTTAAGTTGAGGAACCGCCGCTCGGATGAATCCTAAAAAAAAGCCCTCCATACAAAAACAAGGTGCAGTTACATTGAAGGCAGTAGCCAACTCTCTGGGGCTTACTGCAGGGACCGTATCCGTCGTACTTAATAATTCCAAGAGCGCGAGTTCAATTCCCGAACACACACGAAATCGAATCCTCGAAGCAGCGCGCAAACTTAAATATCGGCCAAATTTTGTGGCCCGTTCGTTGCGTGTAAAGCGCACGTTCACCGTCGGCGTAATCACGGAAGAGTTTGGTGATGCCTACGGCGGCGGGGTACTGAGCGGCATAGAAACCTATCTTCGCGAGAACAATTACTTTTTGCTTGCCGTGGCGCATCGCCACGACCTGAGGTTGCAACAGAGCTATGCGGAACTGCTCACATCCCGAGGCGTCGAGGGCTTGATTACCATCGATACTTCGGTCGACGATCCCCCACTGGTTCCCACAATTGCGGTGGCCGGGCACAAAAGAGTCGAAAACGTCACCAATATCATTCTGGATCATCGTACGGCAGCGGAACTTGCGCTGAAACACCTCAAGGAGTTGGGGCATCGACGGATTGCCTTCTTGCGCGGCCAGGAAAAGAGCTCGGACTCAGCCACACGCTGGGAAGCGTTGCGCGAAGTCGCAATCGAATTGGGAATCGATCTTATTCCAGAACTGGTTTTGCAGATTGAAGGAACCGATTCGACACCGGATCTTGGATATCCGTACGGAAAAAGATTGATGGAGACAAATATCCCGTTTACGGCGCTAATGGCGTACAACGATATCTCTGCGATCGGTGCAATGAAGGCATTCAAGGACGCACATTTACGAGTGCCGCAAGACGTTTCGATCGTGGGATTCGACGATATTTCAATCGCATCTTTTTCCATTCCACCGCTCACAACGATTCGCCAGCCGCTAAAGGAGATGGGACGAATCGCCGCGAAAACCGTGGTTGGTTTAATTGAACAACAGGAAGATTACGTCGAAGAGATCGCCGTCGAGCCCAAATTAATTGCACGCGGATCGACGGCGCCCCCAAGACAGCTGTAAAGGCTTGCAGCGGGTAGTATGTCTGTTAGGAACTAAAAGAACAGAACGAACAGTTCAACTTGAAACAGTATTCGAAGCACAACTGTGCAGATTTTTCGCCGGCGCACAGTGATAAAATGAAGTTTCAAGAACTACAGGCTATCCTCTTCCGCTCCGATCAGGTTACCTAAGAGGGACAAGAATCATGCCGCGAAAAATAGAAGTCACCGAGTTGATTTTGCGAGACGCGCACCAGAGTCTGCTGGCAACGCGCATGGCAATGGAAGACATGGTACCGGCGTGTGAGGATATTGATAAAGCGGGATTCTGGAGCGTGGAGTGCTGGGGCGGGGCGACGTTTGATGCTTGCATCAGGTACCTGAACGAAGATCCGTGGGAGCGATTGCGGACATTTCGGCAATTGATGCCAAACTCGCGGCTGCAGATGCTGTTGCGCGGGCAGAACCTGTTGGGATACCGGCATTATGAAGACACAGTGGTCGACCGCTTCGTCGCGAAAGCGGCGGAGAACGGGATGGATGTGTTCCGCGTGTTCGATGCGCTGAACGATGTGCGAAATGTGAAGCGTGCGATTGCGGCGGTGAAAAAAGTTGGGAAGCACGCGCAAGGGACGATCTGCTATACAGTGAGTCCCCTGCACACGGTCGAGGGTTATGTGGACATGGCGAAGCAGTTGATGGATCTTGATTGCGATTCGCTCTGCATCAAAGACATGGCAGCGCTGCTGAAGCCGAAGCCTGCGTACGACATTGTGAAAGCGATTAAAGAAACGCTGGGCGAGCAAGTGCGAATTCATGTGCATGTACACGCCACCACCGGCGTGACACTGGTATCGCTGATGAAGGCGATTGAAGCGGGAGCCGATGCGGTCGATACTGCGATCAGTTCGTTGAGCCTCGGGCCAGGACATAATCCGACAGAAAGTTTAGTGGAGATGCTGGAAGGAACAGAATACACGACGGAATTGGATAAGAGCCGGTTGCTGAGAATTAAGGAGCACTTCGAGAAAGTGCGGCCAAAATATACGGAATTTCTTTCCAATATAACCGGCGTGGACACGGAGATTTTCAACAGCCAGATTCCCGGTGGAATGATTTCGAATATGGAAAGCCAACTAAAGCAGCAAGGAGCGGCAGATCGAGTGAAAGAAGTTCTGGAGGAAGTGCCTCGAGTTCGCAAGGACGCGGGCTATCCGCCGCTGGTGACGCCTTCGAGCCAGATCGTCGGTACGCAGGCTGTGTTCAACGTACTGATGGGCCGCTATAAGGTGATTACCGCAGAATTTGCGGATCTGATGCTCGGATATTACGGAAAGACGCTTGGCGAGCGGGACATTACCGTGCTGGCGCAGTGCGAGAAGCAGACGAAGAAATCGCCGATTATGATGCGGCCTGCGGATTTGCTGAAGCCGGAGTGGGAGGCTTTGCGGGCGGCTGCTGTAAATCTGGATGGATGCGATGGGTCGGATGAAGATGTGCTGACTTGCGCGATGTTCCCGAAGGTAGCACCAACGTTTTTTGCGGAACGGGCGCAGGGGCCAAAAAGCGTAGCGAAGGATCCGGCAATTGCAGCCGCAAGCACGGTTGCCGCCGGAGCTTCCGGCGCGCCGGGAAGTGGTCCGGTACGCGAAACGATTAAATACGAAGTGAAGCTCGATGGAAAAACTCATCAGGTAACTGTTTCACCTGCGTAGGGGGCAGTACGATGAAGAGCATGGAGCAACGCGTTGTAGAATTGCGGCGCCGCCGTGGCGAGGTGGAAGCGGGAGGTGGTGCGGAAAGAATCGAAAAGCAAAGAAAATCAGGGAAGCTCACCGCAAGAGATCGTATTTCTGAGTTGTGTGACCCCAATTCATTCCAAGAATCAGGTCTATTTGCCGAACATCGCTCCGTTCTGTTTGGAATGGAGGGCAAGACCTTCCCTGCCGATGGCGTGATCACCGGCGCAGGAACAGTGCTGGGGCGGCGCGTTCACCTGGCAAGCCAGGATTTCACGGTGGCTGGCGGTTCCGCAGGCGAAGTGCATTCCGAAAAAGTGGCCGAATCGATGGAGCAGGCTATCAAGACCGGCACTCCCTTTGTGTTTATGAACGACTCGGGCGGCGCGCGCGTGCAGGAAGGTATCGATTCCCTTTCCGGGTACGGCAAGGTATTTTTCCAAAACGTGAGTTTAAGTGGAGTTGTTCCGCAGATTTCGTTGATCTGCGGGCCGTGTGCGGGCGGCGCTGCGTACTCACCGGCGCTGACGGATTTCATTATTCAGACGCGGAAAGCACAGATGTTTATTACCGGACCGAACGTGATCAAGCAAGTGACCGGCGAAGATGTCACAGCCGAGCAGTTGGGTGGAGCGGATACGCATATGGGGCGGTCAGGCGTAATTCACTTCATTGCAGAGGACGATAAGCATGCCTTGTTGATATGCAAAAAACTGTTGAGCTTCTTGCCGTCAAACAATGCGGAGGATCCACCAGAACTGCCGAGTGATGGAAATGTTGACGAGAATCCTACGCTGAACAAGATTGTGCCGGTGGATTCGAAACAGGCCTATGACGTTCGTGAAGTGATCGGGAACATTATTGATTCGCAGGATTTTCTGGAAGTGCAATCGGGATATGCACCGAATATCGTGGTGGGATTCGCCAGGTTGATTGGACGAACGATCGGGATCATTGCGAACCAACCTTCCGCCATGTCTGGAGTTCTCGATATCAATGCCTCTGATAAAGCGGCCAGCTTCGTGCGATTTTGCAATGCGTTCAATATTCCGCTTGTGACGTTTGTAGATGTACCGGGATTTTTGCCAGGTGTGGACCAGGAATATGGCGGGATTATTCGGCACGGGGCGAAAATGTTGTTCGCGTATTCGGCAGCGACAGTTCCGAAGCTGACGATTATTCTGCGCAAGGCGTTTGGCGGCGCGTATCTGGCGATGTGCGGGCGAGACTTGGGAGCGGACCGCGTGTACGCGTGGCCGACGGCGGAAGTGGCGGTGATGGGAGCCGAAGGCGCGGCTGAAATCGTTTTCAAGAAAGAGATAGCCACCGCGAAGGATTCGGCGGCGAAACGAAAAGAAATGATCGAGCAATACCGGGAAGCGTTCGCCAACCCATACGTAGCAGCGGGTCGGAGGTTAGTTGATGACATCATTGAACCAGCATCGACTCGACGGGTGCTGGCGCAGGCTTTGGAATTTCTGCACACGAAGCGCGAACTGCGGCCGCCGAAGAAGCATGGATTGATTCCGCTGTGAGGCACCGAGAATGAAAATGGTAAAACAAACGAAGGCGGATTTGGAAGCGGAAGTACAGGGGCTACGCCTGCGGGTCGAAAGACTGGAGGCGATGCTAGCTGCTTCTCCCTCGAAACTCCCTGAGAATTCTGCTGCTGCCGTCGGTGCAACTAAACCAAGAGTGGATGAAGGCATCACGCCGGAGATTGTGTCGGCGATTACAGCGGCAGTGGCAGCATTTTTGGGTAAGCGAGCGACGATCCATCAGATCCGGCTGACCGGAACGACGGCGTGGGCGATGCAGGGACGCGCAACGGTCCAGGCCTCGCACGGAATTAGCAGATGGTCTCGATAGGCTCAGGGTGATTCATGAAACTCAAGGTGACGGTGGACGGAAAAGTGTATGAGGTGGAAGTAGAAGTTGCGCCAGAGCCCACGCCAGTGCTGCCGACATTCATAGTGCAGAGCGCTGCAGCGGCGGTGCCCGCAGGCGGCGGTGCCGGCGGATCTTGCATCTCCGGTGGCGCAGAAGAAGACTTGGACGAGGCCAAAGTTTGCCGCAGCCCCATTTCCGGGATTGTGGTGAAATCAAACGTGCGATTGGGACAGACGATTGAGCCGGGAGATTTGCTGTTTGTGCTGGAAGCAATGAAGATGGAGACGGAGGTGACGGCGCCCGTTGCTGGAAAAGTTGCACAAGTAAAAGTGAATAAGGGCGACAGCGTGAAAAGCGGGCAGGTGGTGCTGGTATGGGCATAGAGGCAGAAGCGATCCATGTGAAGGACGTGCCGGGATTTTTGTTTGTTGATCATATAGCCGTATCGGTGAAACAGGGAGATTTGGAAAAGCAGGTGGCGGTTTACAAGGCGATGGGATTTACGGAGGTTCATCGCGAAGATGTGCTGGGAACAGATCAGGTGCGGGAAGTGTTGCTGCGGATCGGCGATGGGCCGAACTTGATTCAGTTGCTCGAACCGCTTTCGGCGGATTCTCCCGTGAGCAAGCAGATTGCGAAAAACGGCGGACGCGGAGGATTCGCGCACATGGCCTTACGCGTAGCGGATATCCAGAAGGCGTTCGACGCGCTGAAGCAAAAGGGATTTCAGATTATTGATGCGGCGCCGCGAGCGGGATCGCGTAATACAACGGTATTTTTTGTGCATCCGAAGACGACCGAAGCTGCGGCGCTGGGTTATTTGATTGAGGTTGTGCAGGAGGGTTGAAAATGTGGGAAGAGTTCCCGCCAATCTCGACGGAGGAGTGGGAAGCCGCGATTCGCGCAGATTTGAAGGGTGCGGATTATGCCAAGAAGTTCGACTGGCAAACGGAAGAAGGGATTGCGGTAAGGCCGTATTACAGGCGCGAAGATTTGCCGGGAAGTACCGGACAAGCGCGGTTTATGGGAAGGTGGAAAGTAGGGAGGGCGGCGGAAATTCCAGCCGATGCTGTGCGCGGGGATTTCTTGCATGAACAGGGCGCGAATTCGGTCCAGGAAATCGGGTACTCTCTGGCGGAATCGGCGGGCAAACGTAACACGTTTGTGCTCGCGGTGGGCAGCAATTACTTCATGGAAATTGCGAAGCTGCGCGCGGCTCGGCAATTGTGGGCACGGATATCGGACTTGCCGATGGTCATCTGGTCGCGAACTTCGTATGCAAATAAGAGTTTGTATGATCCTTCGGCGAATTTGATGCGATGCACGACGGAGGCAATGAGCGCGATTTTTGGTGGATGCGATTACCTCATCGTGGAAGCCGCACGGTTCGCGCAACATCTGGCAGAAAGTTTGCCGAGAATACTGGCAGAAGAGGCGCATTTCAATCAGGTGTCAGATCCCGCAGGGGGATCGTATTACGTGGAGTCGCTGACGGCCGCGATTGCGGCGGAAGCGTGGAAGGTCTACGAGGAAGGTCTAGCCAATCGGGATACAGCGATTGCGGCGTCGCGCACGGCCAAAGAGAAAGCGGTGGCTCTGCGAAAGCGCACTCTGGTTGGCGTGAATAACTATCCAGATTTGACCGAGACGATTCCCCAAGGCTCAAAGCTACCTCATGATTCAGCGCCACGGCTGTCTCAACCGTTTGAAGCAATAAGGCAACGGGTGGAAAAGTCGGGAAAGCGGCCCGTTGTCTTGCTGCTACAGCGCGGCGATTTGAAGATGCGAATGGCGCGGGCGAACTTTGCACTGAACTTTTTTGGGTGCGCGGGTTTTGAGATACGGAGTTCCGACAAAATCGAGGCTGCGGATTTGATTGTGCTGTGCAGCTCGGATGCGGAATATCTGGCGTTGGCGAAGGAAGTTGTGCCGCAGACGAAGGCGCCGGTGCTTGTGGCGGGAAATCCAAAAGAACAGATCGAACTGTTGCGCGCCGCGGGCGTGAAGGACTTCGTCTACGTCGGAGTAAATGCGGTGGAAGTGCTCTCGCGATGGCAGGAGGCACTGGTATGAACCGCGCGGATTGGAAGACGCAGGAAGGAATCAAGGTGAAACCGCTGTACACGGCGGCGGATCTGGCAGCAATTGAGCACCTAGATTATGCAGCAGGACTACCTCCCTTTTTGCGCGGGCCGTACAGCTCGATGTACGCGATGCAGCCGTGGACGATTCGGCAGTACGCGGGATTTTCGACGGCGGAGGATTCGAACGCGTTTTACCGACAGAACTTGGCGGCGGGGCAAAAAGGATTGAGCGTGGCGTTTGATCTGGCAACGCACCGCGGGTACGACTCCGATCATCCGCGCGTAAAAGGCGATGTCGGTAAAGCCGGCGTGGCGATCGACAGCGTTGAGGACATGAAGATTCTGTTCGACCGGATTCCGCTGGATCAGATGTCCGTCTCGATGACGATGAACGGGGCGGTGCTGCCGATCATGGCGTTTTATATTGTGGCGGCCGAAGAACAAGGCGTTGCGACGCAAAAACTGACAGGGACGATTCAGAACGACATCTTGAAAGAGTTCATGGTGCGGAACACGTACATTTATCCGCCGAAGCCTTCGATGCGAATCGTCGGAGATATTTTTCGCTACAGTGCGGCGAAGATGCCGAAGTTCAATTGCATCTCGATTTCCGGATATCACATGCAGGAAGCGGGTGCAACGGCGGATATCGAGTTAGCGTACACCTTAGCCGATGGACTGGAATATTTGCGGACGGGATTGCACGCGGGGCTCGATATCGACGAATTTGCGCCGCGGCTGAGTTTTTTCTGGGCGATTGGCATGAACCATTTTATGGAGATCGCCAAGATGCGGGCCGCGCGGCTTCTATGGGCCAAACTGGTAAAACAGTTCAACCCGAAAAATCCCAAATCGATGGCGCTGCGGGCACATTCGCAGACTTCGGGGTGGAGCTTAAGCGCGCAGGACGTTTATAACAACGTGATTCGCACAACGGTGGAAGCGATGGCTGCGGCGATGGGCGGAACGCAATCGTTGCACACAAATGCGCTCGACGAGGCCCTGGCGTTGCCGACAGATTATTCGGCACGAATTGCGCGAAACACTCAAATTTATTTGCAGCAAGAAACAGGAATTTGCCACGTGGTCGACCCGTGGGGCGGAAGCTACTATGTGGAATCACTGACGGCAGAATTGGCGGCAAAAGCGTGGACGTTGATCGAGGAGGTTGAAAAGCTTGGCGGAATGACGCGCGCAATTGAGACAGGCTTGCCAAAGATGCGGATTGAAGAAGCGGCGGCGCGGCGCCAGGCGCATATTGATTCCGGCAGCGAGACGATTGTTGGCGTCAATAAATATGCGGTGGACGATGAGAAGCCGCTGGAAGTCCGAATCGTAGATAACGCGGCGGTGCGAGAAAATCAGTTGGCGCGATTAAAGGAGATGCGGGGGAAGCGGAACTCGGCGGAAGTGGAGACGGCGCTCTGCTCGTTGACGAAATGCGCGGAAAGCGGCGAAGGAAACTTGCTGGAACTGGCCGTCGACGCGGCACGCAAACGCGCTACACTAGGCGAAATCTCCTATGCGCTGGAGAAGGTTTTTGCAAGGTACAAAGCGGTGAACCATACCATTTCCGGAGTGTATTCGTCGGAGAGTCGGCAGGATCCGGAATTTCTAAAGGCTCGCTTGCTCACGGAACAATTCGAAAAAAGCGAGGGGCGGCGTCCGCGGATTCTGGTAGCCAAGATGGGACAAGACGGGCACGATCGCGGCGCGAAGGTGATTGCGACGGCCTTTGCTGACTTGGGATTCGACGTAGACCTGGGACCCCTTTTTCAGACGCCGGAAGAAGTGGCGCGGATGGCAGTCGAAAATGACGTGCACATTCTTGGCGTGTCAACACTGGCGGGCGGGCACATGACGCTGGTGCCGGAACTGATTCAGGAATTGAAGAGGCTGGGACGCGAGGACATCCTCGTTGTCGTGGGCGGCGTGGTTCCTCCGCAAGATTTTGCGGCGCTGCGACAAGCGGGCGCAGCAGGAATCTTCGGACCGGGAACACGCATACCACTTTCTGCACAAGAAATACTGCACCGATTGCTGGAGTAGCCGTTGCGGACGCGCCGACTGGCCGCTGAACAATATATTTCGGGAGTCCTCCAGGGCGACCTGGCCACCTTGGCGAGGACAATCACGGTCGTCGAGAGCGACCTACCCTCCGATGGTGAACTCGCTCTAGAAATTCTGGATTCCCTGCTTCCCCATACAGGCAAATCGCGACGCATAGGAATTACTGGCGTGCCCGGCGTCGGTAAGAGCACCTTCATCGACAAAATTGGATTGCACATCATTCGCGATCGCGGCGAGAAACTGGCCGTGCTCAGTGTAGACCCTTCAAGCCCTATTACAGGCGGGAGTATTTTGGGCGACAAGACGCGAATGGAGCGACTGGCCGCGGAGCCCCACGCGTTCATTCGACCGTCGCCATCCAGAGGATCATGGGGCGGAGTGGCAGGAAGAACGCGGGAGACGATACTGGTGTGCGAGGCTGCGGGTTTTAACAACATCTTGGTGGAAACAGTGGGAGTTGGTCAATCAGAAATTGCGGTGCGAACGATGACAGATTTCCTGCTGCTGCTCTTGCTTCCCGGAGCCGGCGACCAACTGCAAGGAATCAAGCGTGGGATTTTAGAGTTGGTCGATGCGATTGCGATCAATAAAGCTGATGGAGAGCAACTTACTCGCGCACAGTTGGCGAAGGAGGATTACCAGAGCGCGTTGCATCTGTTTGCTCCCGGCGCGGGTGGATGGAATCCGCCAGTGATGCTCTCGAGCGCAGATACGGGTGCGGGGGTCAAAGAGATTTGGGAATGCATTTTGCGGCACGAGCAATTTCAGAGTGAAAACGGGTTGCGGGCGGAGATACGGAAGGAGCAGTCGTTGTCGGCCATGCGGCAGATGATTTCTGCGGAACTTGAGACGGCGTTCCGGCGGGATCCAGCGGTTGCAGGGAAGTTGCGACAGGTGGAGGCGCAGGTAAGGGAGGGGAGGATGACCTCGTTTGCGGGAGCGAAGGTATTGTTGGGGGAGTTTTGGCGCGGTGTGGCAGAGAAAGAAAGATAAGATTTAGCAAAGGTGTCGGAAGACATGCGGCGAAAAGGAAGGTAAACCCAAGCACAGTCAAGCTGGGCTGTGCCGTGGAAAACCAAAGATAGGCACGAAGGAGCATCATGCGAATGTTGATTGGGGTTTTGTTGCTGGCGGCGCTCGCGGCAACCGGAGCGAATGGGCAGAGTGCCAAGCTTTCAACGAAATGGGAAGAATTGACGGCGGCGGATTTTCGAGATGCGATTGCCAGAGCACAGGGAACGTGCTTGCTGCCATTTGGAATTTTGGAAAAGCATGGACCACATTTGCCTCTGGGAACGGATTTATTGAATGTGCGTTACGTTTCCGAGCATGCCGCGCAGCAAGAGTATGTGGTTATTTTTCCGCAATATTTTGCTGGGCAGATATTTGAGGCGCGGCACGAACCGGGAACGATTGCCTATAGCGCGGAAATTCAAATGAAACTATTGCAGGAAACGACGGATGAAATGGCGCGCAATGGCTGCAAAAAAGTGATTATTGTGAACGGGCATGGCGGCAACGAGGATCTGCTTCCCTACTTTGCGCAAACGCAGCTGGCCAAGCCGCATGATTACGTTGTGTATGTCCAGTGGGGGCACGAGGCCACGAAAAAAGTAGGCGGCGAAAAAAGTGGCCCGGACTGGCATGCTGGCGAAACCGAGACTTCCAACATGATCGTGACGAATCCGGGCCTGGTACACATCGATCGTGCAGGCGAAGAATCGGGAGCGGATCAGCGACGAGTGAAATTGCCGGAAAGCGTGTACACGGGAATCTGGTGGTATGCGCGTTTTCCGAATCATTATTCGGGCAATGGCGCTACCGCAACGAAGGAACAAGGGCTGGAAGACATTACCAGTTGGATCAACACGCTGGTGCACGCCATTAACGCCGTTAAGGCCGATGACGAAAGTTTGAAGTTACAGAAAGAGTTTTATGAAAAAAGCGAGCACCCGCTCGATACGGCGCATTGAGGTTCGAGGCGATAGGCGGGAAAGCAGGGCTCAATCACATTCAATTCTACGACGAAAAGAGACTAGCGGTTACGGCGGAGAGCATCGATCAAGTTGGCAAGAATCTGATTGTTGGGGGGTTCGAGATCGAAAAATTCAATTCCCATACCGACTCGCGGTTTGACGATGCGAACCACGATGAAGGCTTCCAAAACTTCATTTTTGCGAATAAGTCTCATACGGGCGCGAGCGTTGAGGGGTAGCTGTTTACTGGTACACACAAAGCATCCACCCAAAGAGAGGTCGGACGTTACCCCCTCAACTTGCTTCCCGGTTTCCATTTCAATGAGTTCGACGTCCGCAGCAAACGGGTAGCGGATGGTGTAGCGGCGGTCCCGGACTCCGACAAGTCGGGGAGCAAGTATGCCATTGCGATTGGACATGGAGATGACCTTACTCAAGCGATCCTCAGCGATGAGACAACACTCATGATTTACCCCTGGCGCGAGGTATTTGCTCGTCTAAGTGTGTCCGAACGGAGGGCTTTTGCAAATCGTCGCGAGGGCCCCAGGAGCCAAAAAGTAACTGTGAATTCAGCCAGTGGATCCGCTTGATTCAACTCAAGATGCTATTAGTGGGAAGGACAAGCGACGGTACCCGGACGACTATTTCGCTAAATCGACGTGTTACCCTGTGCCGTAGCCATCTTCAAGCGACACCTATGCGCACGGAGCGAATGCGTCAAAGCGACCGAGTCAGCCTGGAAGTCCAGGTCGAGGCGTCGTGGCTAGATAGCGGCGGCGGGCAGATTCGTTTGCCAGCGCACACCCTGTTGATCAGCCGGAATGGTGGAGTGATCCGCTTGGCGGAGAAAATATTTCCCGGGCAAGAAATCGTACTTCATCGCAAGCTCGAAGGCGACCAAACGAAAAGTGCGCGAGCCCGCATCATGGCGGAAATTGACCGGGAGCCTGACGGGTTTATCTACGCGGTAGCGATTCTGGATCAACGGGTTGATTTCTGGGAGATCGAATTCCCTTCTCCGCACAAGGCGGAAGAGGCTTTGGCAAGGATGTTGATGGAGTGCAGTTTCTGCCAGCGGCGCGAAGTGGTCTATCTCAATGAAATGGAGTTGAAATCGTTCGAAGTGCGGCGCTGCGTGGCACGGCTGTGCAAGCATTGCGATTCCCCGTCCATTTGGATCGAGGCTCATTCGGAACCGAAGATTGAGGAAACGCTACCATCACGATCTGCAGTGGAAGAACGTGTACTGCCGCGAAGAAACCGCACGCGGGTGAAGGCGCGGGTGTTGGCTTGTATTCGCAGGCGCGGATTTCAGGAAGAAGTTGCGGTTTGCGAAGACTTGTCTAAGGGCGGAATTAGCTTTCGCAGTCGAAATAAGTATCCAGAAGGAACGCGGTTAGAGGTTGCAGTGCCGTATACACCGGGAGCTGGAGCCATTTTCGTGCCAATACGCATTGTGTTCTCGCAGCCGATCGCGGCGGCGGGACTGTTTCGGCACGGGGCCGCGTATGTGCGGCCGCCGGAGTAGCAGGCCTAGCCCCAAAAATCCTGAATCAAATTGCTCGCCGAGCTAACGCCGGTATCTAAATTATGGATTCGGTCGGGGCGCCAGGATGGCTTGCCAGTTGATGATGGCGTTCCAGAGCATCCGTTGATCGCCGCGGTTAAAGTCGCGACGCAGGATTTAGCTCGTCAAGGACAAGACAGGCATGAGGGCCCAGTGCCCTCTGACCAAATTAGTCGAGGGCGGCGACGGTGTCGCGTTCGCGTCGGCGGCGATGCAGGTAATGCATCGCAATATTTAAGTAGATCTGGCCACAGGGCGTCTCAATACAAATGACCATCGCTTCGGTCTCGACATTTCCGGAGAGGCCCTGCTCACTCACATGAATTTCTGGGGGGAACACTTTGAAGCGAAAACCCGCATCATTCAGCAATGTGACAGAATTGCCGATAACCATGTTTGCGAGTTCGCAAACAGTCTCTCGGACAACTTGTTCGCTCGCGGCCACGGGTGAGCCGGCCAGCGCGCTGGCAACACTGATTGCGACCTCCGGAGCAAGATCGAGAATGACACGCCCTTCGATATCACCCTTGATCGCAATCAGCGCGGCGATGCCTTTGCGGCGATAGGTATCCTCTTCCATCGTGAGGTCGAGGATCTTTGTCGGTGCTTGCAGAGATTCAGCGAAAACAGCATCCGCGGCGTTTATAAACGGTTGGATCAGTTCCATTCTCATCGGTGGCCCTCTTCCGCGAGCGCGACCGGCCCGCTTGGTGCATTCGGGTCATCACCCAAAACGTAACGTAGAATCTCATACAAGACTTCCGGTTTCACCGGTTTCTGGACGAAATGCTTTGCGCCCTTTTGCAGAGCAGCCAGAATATTTTCCTGATAGCCAACGGAAGACACCATGACAATGCGGGCGTTGGAATGTTGCCGAACGATGCGTTCGACGGCTTCAATGCCCTCCATTTGCGGCATGGTGATGTCCATCAGCACGATGTCGGCTTTGGTGCGGTTGTACTCCGCAATGGCGGTGAGGCCATCGCCCGCCTCGCCAGCAACCTCGCCGCCGAAAAGCTCAATCATCTTGATGAGATTTTTGCGAGCGAAGACGGAGTCGTCCACGACCAAGTAGCGGACGGGTTGATTGTCGCTCCGAAGTAAAGGTGCAAACTGTTGCATAAACTTCTCCTTTGGCCCCGCACGTCGTCAGACGCGTGGAGTCGAAACTGGTGTCCTATCGTTCTTTTCCGCGCGATCACTTTTCTCGAGCTTTTCCTGCGCATCGGTTTTTTCTGTATTGCCGCGATCAGAAGCGAATTGAGTAATCAGAAACTGGCTGAGCCCATCAAGTGGAATAATTTTTGAGGCGTAGCCCTTATTGATCGCGGCACGGGGCATGCCTGGGACCACGCAGGTATCTTCGCTTTGCGCGATGGTTACGCCGCCAGCTGAGCGAATCGCGCCCAAACCTTCCGCGCCGTCTTCACCCATGCCAGTCATGAGCACGCCGACGGCGGTCAAACCAAACTCTTGGGCGACGGAATGAAACAGAACGTCCACCGAGGGGCGATGGCCATTGATCGGAAGACCATCGGAAAGAATCACCATTTCACCCCGCGGCATGCGCCGGACCATCATGTGTCGATTGCCGGGACAGATCAACACGCGGCCGGCGATCAGGAGATCGCCGGACTTCGCCTCCTGCACATCGACAGCGCAACATTCATCAAGGCGACGCGCAAACATTTCCGTGAAACCTTCGGGCATGTGCTGTACGACCACGAATGTGGCCGGAAACTCTACGGGAATTTGTGAGAGCAGATATTGCAAGGCATTGGGACCACCGGTAGAGATACCAATTGCGATTACGCGATTGGGTTGAACGGCCGGCCGGCCGCGTTTTTTGTGAAGTGGAGGAAGTTCGATCTCTGCCCGCGGAATTGCTTTTGTTCCCCCCGCCCGTTTGGCTACCTTGATTTTTTCGATGAGCTGGACTGCAACCGTTTCGAGATGACCAGTAGCGGCATCCTTTGGCTTCGGAACGAAATCGATTGCGCCAAGTGCCAGGGCTTTGAACGTGGAGTAGGCGCCTTCCTTCGAATGGGTGCTGAAAACAATTACGGGGAGCGGCGCGCTACGCATGATCATGCGCAGTGTCTCAATTCCATCCATGCGCGGCATTTCTAAATCGAGGGTGACGACGTCGGGACGCAACTCGGCAATTTTGCGCAGAGCAAACGCGCCGTCCATTGCCGTACCCACGACCTCAACATCGGGATCGCGTTCGAGAATCAATGGAATCAACTTCCGCATGAGCGCAGAGTCGTCCACCACCAGCACTCGGACCCGTTCTCTCATGCGATGGCTCCAAGTGGAATGGCACGAGACAATCTCGAAAGAATTGCCGGAACGCTCAGAATCAAAACGACCGTGCCGTCGCCGAGGATCGAAGCACCACTGACGAGGTCGCTCGAGACGATTTCCCCTGGTAGAGCTTTTATGACCAATTCTTCTTCTCCAACCATGGTGTCGACCAGCAGGCCAAACCGTTTTTCAGCAATTCCAATCACAATTACAAAGCTTTTTTTCTTTAAAAGACTGCTCGGCTCGACAGAATGGATCCCTTTGATGGAGTTCAACCGGACGAGTGTCAAGATCTGGTCCCGTAGACGGAGGACTTCCCGCTGGTCGACACGCTGAATCTCTTGATCAGAGATGCGCGTGATTTCCACGACCGCGGAAAGCGGTACGGCAAATAATCGCCCGCCCACTCGAAACAAAAGAGTCTGAATGCTGGCAAGGGTCAAGGGGACGCGTAGAAGCATGGTCGTTCCCTTTTTTTTCGAGCTGGAAACGTGGACTGTACCCTTCAGCCGATCGAGAACGGTCCGGACCACGTCCATGCCAACGCCGCGGCCGGAGATTTCGGTGATTTCACTTGCGGTGCTGAAGCCGGATTCGAAGATGAGATTCAAAACGTCTGGCTCAGTTAAACGGTCGGCATCTTCTTTTTTGATCAGCCCACTGCGAACGGCCTGGGCCCGGATGAGATCGAGGTCAATCCCGCGACCATCGTCACGGACTTCAATGACAACTTGGGTTCCTTGATGATACGCGTTCAGGTAAACAGTGCCGCGTGCGGGCTTGCCCGCGTTCAGGCGCTCCTCGGCAGGTTCGATGCCGTGGTCGACTGCGTTGCGGACGAGGTGAGTCAGTGGCTCTGCAAGAGCATCCAAAATGCTTTTGTCGAGGTCGGTATGTTCGCCTGCAACCTCGAGCGCGATATCTTTGCCGCAAAGTTTTGCGACATCTCGAACCACTCGTGGGAAGCGTCGGAACAACTGTTCGACTGGAACCATACGAATCTTCAAGACGCATTTGTGCAATTCATCGAGAATGCGCGATTGGAAAGCCAGTGTTTCAGCCAACTTTGCGCGAACCGGATCGCGTGCGTGGTCTACATCAAATTCGGCAAGGGTCCGGTTGAGCATGGATTTGCCGATGATGAGTTCGCCGACGAGGTTCATCACGGCATCGATGCGAGAGGAATCGACGCGCAGTGAACTCTCGGCAAGTGCCGCGACAGCGGAAGAACCAGACTGACCCTTGGCTTCAATTGCCGCAGAGTCTGACCTGGTAGCGTGTTCCACAGCTTGTGCTTCCAGAATATCTCCCAAAAGCTGATGTTCGGCGCCTTCATCCTGAGCGGCATTCTCGATTCGGACATCGGAGACGATCGAGGGGATACGGCAGCGATGCGAAACGTGGTCCATGGGATGAGTACTGGCAACGGCTGCTTCGACAATGTCGACTTGGGAGGCAGCGAGGTTGTCCTCTGGGCGGAGGGCGATGACCGTGCCACAAGCGTGAAGTACATTGCGAACGAGTTGAAATGCCGCAGCTCGCATGGCGCTGTCCGGGTCGATGCGCAATGCAATGTTGTAAACGCTACTCCCGTTCAGCCGGGCTTCAGAGATCATCAGCCGTTCGTACTCGCTCCATTGAAACTCCGCAGGGACCATGCCCATTTGCCGATTGGGCTTTACACATTTTTCTGCAGGGGACTCGAGAAGCCCGTGAATCAGAAGCCGTAAGGCTGCCGGCGCTGGGGGTTCGATTTGCCGCTGGTAGCAGCTCAACATATTTTCAAAGGTGTCGACGGAAGAAAGGATAGCTTCAGCGAGTTGTACACCCTGCGACTGGCTAATCTGCAGGGTCAAGACATCCTCAAGTTCATGAGCAATTTCACTCAATTTGCTAAAGCCACATGCGGCGGAGTCACCTTTTAGAGTGTGAATTGCACGGCGCAGGCTACGCAAAAGCTCCTCATCGGCGGGATGCTTCTCGAGTCTTAAACCAGAATCATTGATGGTCTGCAGAAGTTCCGACGCACTCTCAAAAAAGAGCGCGCGAAGCTCCGAATTCCGTTCATCGGGCAGGAAACTCAAGAATTATCCTCGATTCGCTTATAGGCAGTGCCGTTATTTTCGTGAACCATCTTGAATTTCTGGGTCAATCCGAAAAGGCTCTCGGCGTGGCCGACGAATAAGTAGCCACCCGGATTCAAGCAATGCCAGAACTTTTCGATCAAACGCTTTTGTTCTGCTTCATCGAAATAGATCATGACGTTGCGGCAAAGGATGATGTCGTTGCGGCGGGGCAAAAACTCGGTCTTGAGATTATGGAAGTCGAATTGGACCAAATCCTTGAGCTGTTTCTTTACCGCGTACCTATCGCTGGACTTTTCGAAATAGCGCAGACGAGTGGTGTAATCCACTGGTTCCATCTGAATTTCTGTATAAAGACCTTCCTGACCAGTGCGCAAGCTTGCGTAGCTGATGTCGGAGGCGACAATTTCCAGCTTCCAAGGAGGCGGAATCATCGGCTTCGGCGAAGGCATCTCGAACGGCAATGGATTCCGCAGGTAGTAGTACGCCAACGCATCGCAAATCAGAATGGCCACGGAATATGGTTCCTGGCCTGCAGAACAACCCGCGCTCCAAACCCGCAAATTCCAGTCGCGCCGTTCTTGTTTACGGTGAAGAATTTCTTCCAAAACATTCTTTTGCAGGAGATCGAGTTGCGGACGATTGCGAAAAAAACTGGTTTCGTTAACAGTTAAATTTTCAAGCAGAAGGGCGAGTTCGGCTCTTCCCTCGCGACTGGTCAAAAGGCGGTAATAGCTGTAAAAGGACTCGATTTGACACGCCTTCAGTCTCCGCTGCAGGCGGTCTTTCAGGAAGTGCGAGCGGCGTTCATCGAAATACATGCCGCATTCCTGATAGACGAGGGTCTGGAGGAGTTTTAGTTCTGCTTCAGTAAGCTGAACCTGCGCAGTGATCGTTCCCATAATGTAGGTGCGTCGAGCCTTTCGAACGGTAACATTTCCAAGATTTTTGGAAATCTATGTCGGAATTGCGACCGGCTCCGCGGCCTCCTCGAGCTTCTTGAATTCCGGTTGACGCAGAAGACGCGGAATATCCAAGATGATGACCAGCCGGCCTTTTAACTTTCCGACTCCGGTGACGTAGCTGGACTCACCCTCCGCGAAAACGGTACCCGGTGCTTCGATTTCCGAGGGTGGAATTTTCAAAACCTCCGAAGCGGAGCTAACGATCAGGCCCAGAAGTTTATTCCCCAATTCCACAACCAGAATTCGATTTCGCTTATCGCTTTTGACATCTTTGTCGCCAAACCGCTTACGCAGATCCATAACCGGAATAATCTTCCCGCGAAGATTGATCACCCCTTCGATGGCTTCAGGTGCATTGGGCACCGAAGTAATTTCCGGGACGCGGACAATTTCCCGCACGGAAGCGATACGCACCCCGTACGTTTCATTGCCGATCCGAAATCCGACTACTTGATGGTCTTTCTCCATGGTTCGCACTGTTTCTTAGGACTGGCTCACTTCGGCGTATTCGAATTCATTTGCACCAGACTGTGAAGAGCGACGATGGCTAGGGATTGCGTCGCGACGATGGCGAACTTGCCCGGCGCGATCGATGACAAACTGGTCCATATTGTCCAGAAGATTTCTGGAAAGCTTCAACATTTGCTCGGCGGCAGCCGAAAGCTCCGTTGAACTGGAAGCCGATTGCTGAACGAGTTCACGCATCTTGTCCATGGCGCGGACAACGGCTTGCGCACCGGAAGCCTGCTCTTCAACCGCGGAACTGATCTCCTGGGTAATTTCGGTGAGGCGATTGGTCGCCTTGGCAATCTGCGAAGAACCCACAGACTGCTCGTTGGTGGCTGCGCCGATTTCCTGAGAAAACTTGTAGACCTCCGTAACCACATCAGAGATTTTGTGGAGTGCCGTGCCCAGGTCATTTCCAAAGCCCAAACCTTCTTCCACGATCCGCGTACTCTGTTCCATGTTTTCGACCGCCTGACGAGCCTCGCGCTGAATGCTCTGAATCAGGTCCGCGATTTCTTTCGTTGATTGTGTGGACTTTTCCGCTAGTTTCCGAACTTCGTCGGCGACGACGGCAAATCCGAGTCCATGTTCGCCGGCGCGGGCGGCTTCGATCGCAGCGTTCAACGCCAGAAGATTGGTTTGTTCGGCAAGGTCATCGATGACTTCAATGATTTTTCCGATGTCATCGGCGCGGTGACCAAGAATATTGATGATTTCCGCGGAAGACTGGATGGAACGGTTAGTGCGATTCAAGCCATCGGTGGTCTTCTCCATGGTGGCAATGCCAGTGACCACCTCTTCTCTCGAACGGTTCGCGATATCCAGAAGAACTTTGGCGGTATCTGCAACGCGCTGGATCGAAGTGACCATCTGATCGATGGAAGCCGAGGTTTCTGCAACGCTGCTAGCCTGCACCTGCGTGTTCTTCACGACGTTTTGAACGTTTACGCTCATCTCATGCATCGTGCTGGTCACTTCCTCAATGGCGGAAGAAGCTTGCACGCTGACCTTGGCCGATTCATCGGCAGCGCCGGCGACTTGGTTGGACCCGGCGGATACTTGCGAAGCGCCGTCGCGGGTGGAGCGAACAATCTGTTGGAGTCCATGCGACATGCGCGCGAACGCGTTGCCGAGCGTGTCGCGCTTGGATCGCGGAGCGACTTCGATGGTCAAATCGCCTTCGGCAACCGCCATGGAAACGGTGGCCATTTCCTTCAGATACGCGACCATGTTGTTGAAAGTGGTGGCCAGCGCGCCGATTTCGTCGTTGCGATGGATATCAATGTTCTGGTCCAGGTCCCCGGCATCGCCAATCTCGCGGGCCACAGCAATCAAATGCTGGAGAGGTTCGGTGATGGATTTTGCCGTGCGCACTGCGGTGATGCCGATGAATATCATGGCGCAAAGTGTTCCCACGAGGATAAAGATCAAACTGACGGTGCTGGCGCGGCGGGCCGCATCCTGAGAATCGCTGAGGGCTTTACTCATGTCCGTATTGGCCTGATCGAGAACTGTGGAAGACTTGGTGAGCCAGGAAGACGGATCTTTCTGAAGATAGAAAATCTGTAGATCAGAAACGGTGGCATCGCCAGAATCAACTTGGTGCCGCTTGGCAAGCAGAGGTTTCGCAAAATTATCTGCCCAATTGGCTTCGGTGCTCTCGACCTGAATCAGAGCAGTGCGTAGAAAGTCGTTGTTTGTCTGCGACTGGGCACGCTTGACCAAATCACTCAGTTCGGAGAATCCGCGGTTAACTTTTTCTTCGTCGCGTGGATCGCCGCTCAGTAGAAAATTATTCAGGTTCAAGCGGTTGATCATGATCTGATAACGCGCCGCTTCTGCGGTGCGCACACTCTCAAGTGTGGATGCGGCTTCAGCACTGGCCGACCGCGCTTTCCAAATGGTGGCGAGGTCAACCATCAAGAGAATGGCGAGAATCGCCAGGATCGCCCCGAAACTTCGATATAGTCGATTTCCGATCGTCATTGCGTCACTTCCTCCACTCCGCCAACCGCGCTTCGAGGCCGTGCTTCGCTCATCGGCAGCGCAAAACAAACAAATCTAACTATTGACCGAAATTGAATTCGATCAGTTGCGAGGTTTCTTCAGGCGCAGCGTCAAATCGCCATTCCTTAACCGCTTCCAAGCACGGCTGAACCAGGACGGGAGAGCCGCCAACAGCGCGAACACTTTTAACGTGACCGTCCGGAGCGATCACGGCTTCCACCTTGACCTTCCCGGTAATATTCATCTTGCGAGCCAGATCCGGGTAAACGGGAGTGACTTTCGTTTTCGCCTTGCGCCTGCCTTCTTCGGCTTGCTGAGCACTGGCTAAAGATCCCGCCAAAACAAATATTGCTGCTCCCGTAACCATTTTCTTTCTCCATCGAACACATGTCCGCACTTCGGACCTCCTGGGCGAGGGAAAGTCCCCCACCAAGGAAAAGGCAAGTGCAGTGCCAAGTTCAGGGGGTTTCTGGAGAAAGTCCAAAGAACCTCGGCGGCGGCCGCAAGCCCCTCAGAGGAATGGGGATATGCTTTCGCAAAGAACGGCGCCGGTCTTTTATTTCATGCGCCAACGTCTCAGGTACCCGCCGAAACTACGAAATGGATCTCACGCTGAGACAATTCGCTTCAAACAGGGTTAGCCCCAGGTAACGCATCCGCCGCAGCCCAAGGATGAGTGATTGACTCAGATTGAGATTGCTCAGTAGCTTTGAAGTGTGCAGTCTTAACTTGAGACAGAGAGACCTTACCCCGTATGCGTGGACGAAAGACTACAACTTCTCGCCGCAGCTCCGCGGTCCGTGGCCGGACCCATTCCGGCCAGGTTGCATCTGATTACGCACAGGAATTAATGAACCTGGCGGTTGCCGCGGCAAATTCACGGGAATTGCCAGCGTTTCTTGCTGGATTTGCCTCACGCGCGGCCGAAATGCTGGACGCCCAATGGGTCGGGGTCGGCGAGATTATTGGCAGCCGAGTTGAACTGTATTCGCCGGTGCAGGAATTCCCGGCTAGCCCGGCGGTATGGGACTGGTTGCTGCTAAATATTCCCTGCAAGCGAGATAGCCTCGAGGTAGTCACGGTTCCGGCAGGCGCCGGCCACTGCGCGTTCTTTCCGATTTATGCCAGCGACGGCGAATTGATGGGCACGCTCTGCCTGCTGCGGGCTGAACCGAAGTTTTCGGCCGCGCAGGAGCGCCTCTTGACAGCCCTGGCCAGCCATGCGGCGCTTTCCATGGAGAAGGTGCGGCGCTTTTCGCAGCTGGAGCGCTCGAAGAAGCAATGGGTCGAAGATATTGATGCGATCAGCGACTATATCGTGGTGCACGACCAAAGCTGGAAAATTGTGCGCACCAACAGGACATTGGCGACGCATCTCGGCAGGCCACCCGCGGCACTAGTCGGCGAGCCCATGGCCAACCTCCGGAATATCGCAGAAACGGGCAGCGCGCTACCCTGCCCTTTTTGCAAGAACACCAAGCAAGCACGAGAAGAATATATCGCCACGGCGGAAGGGCGCACATTTTTGGTTTCCACTTCACGAACGCCGGGAGCGGTCGAAGAAGAAACACGCACGATTCACGTACTGAAGGACATTACCGATCGCCGGGAAGCAGAGCGCCGCTACCGGGAATTATTCGACAGCATTCAAGAAGGATTGTTTTTTGCCACGCCGGATGGACAATTCTTGGATGTGAATGATGCCATGGTTCGTATGTTAGGTTACGATTCGCGCGAAGAGTTGTTGCGCGCGGACGTTAGCCCGCACCTTTATCCCACCGTTGCGGCCAAGGATCGGTTCGTGCGCGCGATTGCCGAGCGAGGTGCGCTGCGCAATTACGAAGAGACCCTCCGCCGAAAAGACGGCAGCCTGCTGCACACCATGCAGAACATTAGCGCGGTGCGAGATGCCCAGGGAAGAGTGGTGCAAACACGGGGATTGATGCTCGATGTGACAGAACAAAAAATGTTTCAGTCGCAACTGCAGCGAGAGCGCGACTTTAACCAGAAAATTCTGAATACCACGCAGAGCATGATTCTGGTGTTGGATACGGCGGGATTGATCAGCTACGTGAATAAGCGGTGCTACGAAGCGGGATATAAGGAAGAAGAGCTCATCGGTCACCGGCTCGAGAATTGGATCGACTTCTCGCATCGGATTGACTTCGAAGCCGCTTTGCAGACCACGGCACTTGGCCACCAGGTAGAAAATTTGGAATTGCGCGTCGCCCGAAGCGATGGATCGATGGGACATTTTTCGATCAGCCTCAGCCCTATGCGCGATGAGTCGAAGCAGGTAAACAGCGTTGTCGTGGTAATGACGGACATCACCGACGCAGCTTTGCTGCAGGCAAAACTCGCCCATTCCGAAAAGATGGCAACAATTGGGCAATTGGTTTCTGGCGTGGCGCATGAAGTGAACAACCCGCTGGCGGCTATCTTAGGATTTACCGATTTGTTGCTGGAAAACCCGGAGGTGCCAGAAGCCGCGCGAGAAGATCTGCGGATTATTCTGCAGGAAACTCAGCGCACGAAAGAGATTGTCCAGGATCTTTTGAGTTTCGCGCGCCAGCGTCCGGCACAGCGCGAAGCGGTCCAAATCAACGCCATTCTCCGACAGACAATCAAGCTCCGGAGTTACGATTTTTCGAGCCACGGGGTGGAGGTGGTGGAGGAATTTGACGAGAGTATTGCTCCAACACTGGGCGACGGACAACAGCTGCAACAAGTCTTTCTCAATATATTGAACAACGCGTACGATGCCATACAAGAGTCCGGAAATCACGGACAGATTCGCATACGGACACGCCGGACACAGGATTCGGTGGAGGTGGCCTTTATCGATAATGGCATTGGCCTTACCGAGCCGGAACGGATCTTTGATCCATTTTTCACGACCAAGCAGGTAGGAAAAGGCACTGGCCTCGGGCTGAGCATTTGTTACGGCATTGTGCGGGCCCACGGCGGAGAAATTCTTTGTTGGAACAACGCCCAAGATTCTGGAAGCACGTTCGTCGTGCGATTGCCGCAAACCTCCGAATCAGCATTGGCAGCTGCTGCAGCGAAAGAGGCATCGCGATGAGCGTTCGAACGGAGACGAAAGTCTTGGCGCCTATTCTGCTCATTGAAGATGAGGATTCTGTGCGCGCGTTTGTGCGCTCGGCGCTCGAGCGTCGTGGATATTCTGTCGTGCAGGCATCATCGGGCACGCAAGGGGTAGAGCAACTGGCCTCGGCACACTATGCCGGGGTGATTTCCGACATTCGCATGCCCGGCAAGGTCAACGGCGCGGATATTCATCAATGGATACAAAAGAATCGACCAGAATTAGCGGAGAGAATCATTTTGATCAGTGGCGATACAGCGAATAGCGAAACGCAGTCATTGCTTCGTGGTAGTTCCACACCTTGCATTGAAAAACCGTTTCGTGTTCAACACTTGATTTCTATCGTGGAGAAGACATTCGGAAAACCATGAGCGACGACCTAAAAACCAAACTTCTGGTAGTGGACGATGAGCAGAGCATCCGTAAGCTGTGCATGACCATCGGAAACTCGTTGGGCTTTTTATGCCATGAAGCCGAGAGCGCAGAGATTGCTGCCACGCGACTAGAAACCGATCCGCCTGACCTGGTACTGACGGACTTAAAGCTCCCCAATCAGTCTGGTGTGGAATTGCTGAAACAGATTCGCACTGTTTTGCCTCGGGCCGAAATTGCCATCATGACCGGACACGGTTCGATTGAGTCTGCAGTCGATGCGATGAAACTCGGCGCATACGACTATATCGAAAAGCCCTTTCGAGTCGAGAAGTTGCGGCTCTTGCTGCAACGCATGGCCGAAAAGGTGCGCTTGGTAAATGAAAACGCCTTCTTGCGCGAACGAGTCAACACCGAGGAAAACGTGGATGGGATTATCGGCAGTTCCTCGGCGATGCAAGATGTTCTGCGAATGATTTCGCGGTTGAAAGACACCCGGACACCCGTCCTGATTTCAGGGGAAAGCGGCACGGGAAAAGAACTGGTTGCACGCGCCATTCACTTCCGCGGAGCCATGGCCCAGACCCCGTTTGTGGCGGTGGATTGCGGTTCGTTGGTCCCCACACTGATGGAAAGCGAACTTTTTGGTTATGAGAAAGGCGCATTTACCGGTGCCACAAAATCTAAATCCGGATTGTTCGCCTCTGCAAACGGCGGAAGCATATTCCTCGATGAAATCGGGGAAATTCCGCTGGAGATGCAGGCAAAACTCCTTCGCGTGTTGCAGGAGAAAGAGGTGCGGCCGGTTGGTAGCAACGATCGGGTCAGCATCGACGTTCGCGTGATTGCGGCAACCAATCGAGATTTGGAAGCTGCCTATCGCGACGGAACGTTTCGAAAGGACCTCTATTTCCGATTGAACGTGGTTACCGTTCATTTGCCTCCGCTGCGGGACAGGCGTTCGGATATTCCTGTCCTCGTCCATTATTTTTTGAATCGCTACGCGCCCGGCGCGCATGTACATGTAACCCCTGCGGCGATGAAGAGCCTGCTGCAATACGACTGGCCAGGCAATGTGCGTGAACTAGAGAATTGTGTCGCCCGCGCATTGACGCTCGGCGATCAAGAGGTCATCGATGTAAAGGACTTGCCACCTGCCATTCGAGCGGAACAAAGCCTCACCCAGAGCCTGGCAGTGGAGGAGGCGAGCTCCCTTTCCACCACGGCGTTGGCGGAGATGGAAAAAATGACTATTTTGCGCGTTTTCGAGCAAGCACACGGAGACAAAGCACTGGCTGGAAAAATGTTGGGAATCAGCCGTGCCACGCTCTACAGAAAATTAAAGCGATACAATATTCCACCCCGCGGCAGCACGGAACAGATTGAAAAAGAGGCGGAAATCCATTCGGTAGAACAATGAGCCGTCTCACGCGGTAGCGGCCGGGGATCAAAGTTTCAAATTGCAAGTGAGACACAATCGTTTCAGTGTGAGACTCAGGTCACTAATTAGGCCCGAAGGAAGTTTTTAAGCTCTTTTGTTTCTGTTACATTCCTGAAAATCAGACCAACTCAGATTTTGGTTCTCGGCGTGCATCCTTCCCCGTGGGGCGGTATGTCCCGTATTGCGCTGGGCGTGTCTTTTCATAAGCGTGAGGGAACCTAAGGAATGTCGCTGATCGCCGATGAACGCGAATGCGCAAAACAATTGGCAAAGTTTTTTCCGGACTTGCCTGCAACTCGCTTCCTGGTCCGAGTGCAATCTGCTAGGCCCGGTCGAGAGAAACTGCAGGAATCGACGGTAGTCGAATTTGGCATGGGGCAATTCGCAATCTTCACGACATCGCTACCGCTGGAGTTTGATGAACGCATCCGATTGGTTCAGCACAGTGGGGGGAAGCCGGTGGAAGCGGAAGTGATTGCTTTGCAATATCACGAAGGAATGAAAGCAGTGGCCGTGCGGTTTGTGGAAGGCACCTGGGACTGGATAATGCAGCCGTGAACAAAATGATAACAACATTAAATTTGCAAGCACCTCAGAAGCCAGATAACTCGCGAAATGCGCAATGGGAAGAAAACCGCTCGGTTTTTCCCATTTACATCGCGCTGGCCAAGCACCTTCAAATTGAAATTCCGTTTCCGCAAAACAAGCGCGTTTTGCCGGAGAAGGC
Source organism: Candidatus Acidiferrum sp. (assembly GCA_035314425.1). Classification (GTDB taxonomy): domain Bacteria; phylum Acidobacteriota; class Terriglobia; order Acidiferrales; family UBA7541; genus Acidiferrum. Next base: position 52,918 of record DATFZN010000114.1, read on the forward strand.
GGAACTTGAACTGTTCACTCAGGTTGATACCTGGCTAAATGCCATGGATCAACAAGTGATGGTGCATCAATTGCGCCACCTTCTTCAGATGACTACGCTGAACGCCAGCGAAAGCGGCTTGCGCGGGCTGATCATGCGACATCTGAAGAAATCCGGCAAGACTCTCGCGGATCGAGACAAGATTGATTTCCTATTGGTTCAATACTTCGCGCTCTGCGCCCCGGCTAAAATCTTTCACAAGCAAATCGAACTGGTGGACGTGGCGCAGGTCATGAAACCTGTTTTTGGTGAGGTGAGCACAGCGCCGCTGCCGTGGTGTGAGCCGCTTGAAAAAATGATTCATTCTCTGCGAACCTTCAAGAGCCTGCGCGATATTCTGAAAACCAATTTTATCGAACAAGGGCGGCGGGTAAAAGAAACCGCAGGCAATATGTTCTACGATCCGAGTGCCATGTTGGCTTTTGTGCAATTCAATTTCCTCTTGCGCCGGACACTTATCGAGTTGATGCACGCAGATTTGATCTACATCCGATCCGGGATCAATCATCTGGAAACTGCTGGTGCCAAGACCATCGATTGTCAATCCTTTGGATTGACAGCGTCTGAACCGGTTGCGAAGGTTCGCCAATATGCCGACGAATGGAAGCAGCCATTCCAGAAGGAATACACCGAACGGTCCGTGAATCAGGCTTTCGACAAGCTTCTGGCTCTGCGCGCGGACATCGAGCGCGCCGTTGAAAAGGTCTTGGGGAAGCCACTTGAGCCAGCTCCTGCGTCCACTTCAGGGGCAAAACTCGAGCCCCATTCGCCAGCAAAGGCTGCAGAGGTCAAAACGTCTCCGGCGGCAATAATGAATGAATCTGCAGAACCAGAGCTGGACTTCGAATCCTGTATGGAACAGATTTGGGAGCAGCTTATCTCCGCACCGCCCTCTCGAGGACGTTCCATGACCACTGTAAAGGTGGGAGGCGCGCGAGTGCTGATGTCTTCCTGGGAAGTGACTGCGTTTGTCAGTGAAGATGGTTCCGCGGCGGAAGATCTACGACGCGCCGTGGTTGCGCGCGCAATGGTCACCGCAGCCACGGAAAAAGCGAAGACTTCACCCACGACGGCCAATCTCGAGCGCGTACTCCCTATTGCCCGGGTCGAAGTTTCGCGCTTGCAGGAACGCGTGGAACTAGCCAAACAAGCCAAGGACACAGAAGCTGCCGTGAATCTGGGCATCAGCACGAAGAGATTGCTGTCCGCTTTAGACGAAGCCGAGAAGCTTTGATTCGCTGCCAAAGAAGCTCATCAAGCGCACGGGATTCGGGAGCCCATTTTGCGAAACACGAGTGTCTTAATTTTGACCGACGATTCCGAGTTTGCCCGGCTGCTCAGCGCTTGTTGGCAGACAGAACGTCAATTGCCTGGCCTCTCTGTGCTCACCAGCGATTTATGGAAAGGCGGCGAGAATGTTGCCCCAGACCTGATCGTAATCGGCCCACTAAAAGAAGATAAATTCGCGAGCGTGATGCGTTCGATCGGCTCGAACACGGCAGTTATTTTTTGCGCTACTTCCGAACACAAGGATTTTGGGCTGCTCCGCAAACGCTACCCCAGGTTACTGCACCTACCCCTGCGTGAGGACTGGACCCAGATGATTCTCTTGCTTGCCGGTGAATCGCTAAAGCGTACGGAAGCACTCAAAATTGCGAAGCAAGCGGAACGCAACGCCTCGCTGAGCGCCAATCAGGCGACGCTCGGCCGCTACATGATGGATATGAAACGCAATATGAACAACGCGCTGACTTCGCTGCTAGGTAACGCTGAATTGTTGTTGCTGGAACCTGGACAACTTTCCGGGCAATCCTTGGCGCAGATAAAGACGATTCACACTATGGCCCTGCGCATCAACGAAATCGTCCAAAGATTCTCATCGCTCGCCAGTGAAATGCGGGACGCTGAGACGCCTTCTCAGAGTGAGACCGAGGAATCCATCTCGCCGCATTTTACCCCCCGATAGGGCCAGACACCTCCACGATAACTCCCCTGCTTTCAAATACTTAATAGGATTCGACAACAGTTGAGAAAGAGCCGCAAAGCTGGCTGTCAACGTGCATTTTTCTACTATGGAGAAGTACGCGGAGCAACTGCACGTGCCCAAAATAGTGCTGATCGTCGATGATTCACCCGCTCAGGTGAAGCTGATTCAAGGGCTTCTCGAGCCCGAAGGTTATTGCCCAGTGGGCTTGAGTGACCCAAAACGCGTGGAGGAGATGATCACCTCAGAGCGGCCGAGTGTGATTTTGCTCGATGTAGTGATGCCCGAGCGAAACGGGTTTCAGGTATGCCGGGAATTGAAAAGCAGCAACGACTTCAATTCTATCCCGGTCATCCTGGTCACCTCCAAAGACACAGCAAGCGATCGTTACTGGGGAGAGCAGCAGGGTGCCGACGGTTACGTAACAAAACCCTTCACACGGGAAGAATTATTGCGCGCGGTTCGACGGTTTGCGTAAGAGGCCAGAGGAAACGGAATGAACGAAGACTTTCATCTTGTACCGATGCCCGCCGACGCGGAGATGGTCGATCTGCTGGAGGCCCTTGGGCCAATCGCCGAGCGCCCGCCGGAATCGCAATATTGCGTTTTTCGCAGCGGTCGGGAACGGTTTTGCTTGCCGGTGTTAGACGTGGAGGAGGTAGTGGAATGGCCGCTGATTACACCCTTGCCATTGTCGCCAGCCTATGTCCTGGGAATTTTCAATCTGCGTGGCGCCATCGTTCCGCTGATTGATATCGCGTTGACGGAAGGCCGTAGGACGGGATTGTTGCCAAAGCACGTGGTGGTCGCTTCGCTTCGCCCGGATGGTCATCATGAGGAAATACGGGTTGCGATCGCAGCGGACGAAGTCGTCGGAACCTACTCCGTGAACGAAGAAGAAGATTTGTTGGAGCAAGCGCCGGAAAACGTGCCGCATTGCATTGGGATGTTGCGCCACGAAGACCGGTTGGCGCTGGTTATTGATCTTCGCCGGCTGTTGGAAGTGTACCCCGGTCCGAGTATTTAAAAGTTTTCGAGAGAGCTTGGGAGGTAGGAATGAAATCGCGACTGAGCACTAACATCTGGACGCTGGCCATCCTGAACGCCGTCGTATTCTTTGTGGTACTGGGATTGGCATTCAGCGCAGGACGCCAGGCAAACGGCGCATCTATTTTCGATGTCGGGGCTATGCCCAGCGGAGCGAGCGGAAACTTGATCTTCGCGCTGGTACTGGCCGTGGCCACCAGCATGTTCCTGGCGTGGAGATTAGGAAACGCCATACTCTCCCCAGTGAATGAGCTCGCCGCGTTCTCCGAACGGCTGGCGGCGGGTGATTCGAAAGCGCGCGCCGATGTCAGCTCAAACGACGAGTTTGGGCATATCGCAGAAAACCTGAATCGCGCCGTTGCCCGCGTCTCGAAGGCCGCCAACAACCAGGAAGCCACCGAATCACTGCAGCGCAGCATCACAGATCTGCTTGCCGTCATCAACCAGGTCGCCCGCGGAGATCTGACCCTGCGCGGCAAGGTCACCAACGACGCCCTCGGCAACGTTTCCGACTCGATCAACTACATGCTCGAGAATTTCACTAAGGTGCTAGAACGCGTTCGTAAAGCCGCTATGGAAGTCACCGCCTGCTCGAACAATATCCTCGTGGCTGCCGATCAGATGCAGGCCGGCGCGACGCAACAGGACCAGGAAATTACCAATACGTCGAGCGCGGTGGAGGAGCTTACCGTCTCGATGAAACAAGTGTCCAACAACGCGGAAGCCAGCGCAGAAGCGGCTCGCCGTGCACTCGATGCCGCTGAACAGGGTAATCGCGCCGTGCGCGACACGCTCGATGGCATGCAGCGAATTCGTTCTTCCGTGCAGGCGACCGCGAAGAAGATCAAGTCTCTCGGAGACCGTTCGCTGGAAATCTCCGAAATCATCAACGTGATCAACGACATCACCGAACAGACCAACCTGCTGGCACTAAACGCCGCAATTGAAGCAGCGCGCGCCGGTGAGGCAGGCCGTGGCTTCGCGGTGGTCGCCGACGAAGTTCGTAAATTGGCGGAGCACTCACGCAGCGCAACGAAAGATATCGCGGCACTGATTAAGGCGATTCAGGCCGAGACCAACGAAGCCGTGGTGGTCATGGAGGAAGGCACCAAGGAAGTGGAATCCGGAGCAACCCTCGCTGATCAGGCGGGACGCGCGCTCGACGCAATTTCGAGCGTGGTTCGCCAGTCGGCGGAACTTGTGCAAGAGATTTCACTCGCTTCCAAACAGCAGGTTCGCGGTACAGAAGGGGTCGCGCACGCCATGCAGATCATTTCCAACATTACGCGCCAGACCTCTCAGGGTACACGCGGCACGGTGGCCACGGTAAGCCAACTGGTCAAACTCTCTGACCAGCTAAACGAAGCGCTGGCTCAATTCCGGGCAAACTCAAAGACCAACAGTAGCTCGGCCATGGGAGATTCGCAGCATCCCGTCCCAGCGGGCGCTTTGCGGTAAGGCAAATAGTGTTTCGGCGTTTCGGTGAGATCGAACGATCGAGGCAAGAGCGGGACGGTTATGAGCGATCGCCACGGGGCGGGACACAGTTTGACCGAACACGAACTGAGCGAGATCCGCATGCTGATCGAAGAGCGGACAGGCATACGTTTCGACGAGTCGCGCGAGAGATTTTTCTCCACGCGAGTCCGTGAACATCTGCACGCAAACGGTTTTCACCACGGCAGCGAGTTGGTCAGGGCGATCCGCAAGAGCAATGTGGAATATGAGGCACTGCTTGAACGGTTGCTAACCCAGGAAACATCGTTCTTCCGCTATCCCGCGGTGTTCGATGCGTTTGAGAAAAGAGTTTTGCCGGAACTGCACGCCAAGAACTTCTGGAAGAGCCCGCGGACGCTTCGGGTGTGGAGCGCTGGGTGTTCCACCGGCGAGGAGCCCTACTCCATCGCGATCACCATACTCGACACCCTTTCTTTGGCGGATGCGTGGAACGTGGAAATCCTGGCGACCGATGTGGGCCGTCACGCGCTGAAACATGCAGAACGCGGAGTGTATTCTGGCCGCAGTATTTCCAGTGTGAAAGCTTCGCAGCTTGCCGCACATTTCACAGTGGCAAAAGATGGGCATCAAGTGAAGCCTCGCGTCCGCAAGTTGGTTAGTTTCGCACAGATGAACTTGGCGTCACCCGTTTATTTGGGTCGCATGGACTTGATTTTCTGCATGAATGTTCTTATTTACTTTTCGGAAGCGCGGTGTGCCGCACTCGTACAGCGGTTTTATGAAGCGCTGGAGCCCGGTGGATATCTTTTTCTCGGGCATTCTGAGTCCATTTCGAAGATGACGGTGAAATTTCAGGCCATCGTTTTGGGTGATTGCATCTTGTATCGCAAGCCATTGGCGGATGAAATGCAAAAGCACGAATTGGTGGCGGAGGGACGCGGGTGAGCGGTCCGGACCAAGAAGCCGTCGAGCTTTTCCTCCAGGAAGCATCCGAGCACCTGCAGTATCTGCGGGAATACGTCAGCGTGCTTCAAGACGCTTCGCCACGTCACGAAGATGTGGAGCGCCTGTACATCGCCGCACACACGCTAAAGGGCACTTCTGCCAGTTATGGCTTTCCGCGCTTTTCTGAAGTTGCCGGCAAGCTTGCGCACATTTTCCAATATGCGCTGAATGCTCCGCTCGGCGACGATCTACACGGCCCGCTAACCGAGTTCCTTTCCGACGGCATCTCCCTGCTCGAAACCAGCTTGCTCGAGATTAGTGACACCGGTCAGGAAAATATCGAGGACGCAACCGCGTTTAAGGAACGCTATCGTTTTGCGTTTCCCGTCGAACCACCGCCACTCAATTTGGCGCCGCTCGAACCTCGTGTGGAAGAGCCGCAAGAGGCACAGGATAACTCACCATTTGAGCCGTCGGAGGCCATTCACACGGGGTTGACCGGTTCCTATTTCGATGCCCTGCCTGCCGACGACGAAGTCCCGGGCGAGATTATCGAGTTTTTCCAGCCCGAGGCAGAAGAGCATTTGCAAATCGTCAGCGACTGTCTGCTTTCGCTTGAAGGCAATAACAACCCTGAAGATATCAATCGGTTGTTTAGGGCGATCCACACGGTAAAGGGCTCGGCGGCCCAGGTTGGACTGCGGCGGCTGGGCGCGATCGCACATCGCGTGGAAGACTTGATCGGACGCCTGCGTGATCAAGAAATTCAGCCTTCCCCGGCGGTCGTGGATCTATGCCTTGCGTCAGTCGACGTGCTGAAGAAGACCTTGCATCGCGAGTGGAAAGACGAATCGGAAATGCGCGCGGGGGTCGATTCCCTTCTGGGCCGTATTGCGACCTTCGCGCCCGAAGAGTCCGAGGAAGGGCCCGGGCAGCCTGCGCCGACAGAGCAAAACGAGCTCGCAAGCGAAGAGGCGGCAGTGGCCGTCGAGGAGCCGCGCGCGAATAAACCTGCTACGACTCGGGCGCAGAAACAAGCCGTTGCGGCAAAATCGGTGCGCATCGCGCTTGGTCGCCTGGATCGCATGATGAACACAGTCGGCGAACTGGTAATCAATCGCACGAAAATGGTCGGCCGGGTCGCAGAACTGGAAAAGTTGATCGACACCCTGAGCTTTTCGAAGGAACGATTGCAAGGCAAAGTCAGCGAGTTTCAGGACAAGTACGAATTTAACCGGATTCGAGCAATCCAACCCGGTACGCCCTGGGCAAATCGGCAGACTCAGCAGATGTTGACTAGCGCAGCGGCAGGCGATGGCTCCATCTTCAGTGATTTTGGTGAACTGGAGATGGACCGCTACGATGATTTTAATATCTTGTCGCGTTCGATGACGGAAATTTCCGCCGACGTGAACGAAGTCCTTGCGCAACTTGAAGGATTCATCGGGAGAGTGGAAGGCGATATCGACGAATTCACCAAGCTTGCACATCACTTACAGGACGAGATTACCGCCGCACGTATGGTGCCCATTGGTACTCTCTATTCGCTGCTGTCGCGCACGGTTCGAGATGCAGCCAAATCAGCCAAAAAACAAGTCGAGATGGATCTCTCGGGCAGCGAGACGGAACTCGACAATAACATCATTCAGCAAATCTCTGATCCGCTGGTGCACTTGGTACGTAATTCCGTTGCGCACGGCATTGAACCAACCGAAGATCGTGCGCGCAACGGCAAGCCCGAACAGGGCAAGATTCTGCTTCGTGCCTATCATCGCGGCAATCACATTTACATCGAAGTCGAGGATGATGGTCGCGGAATCGATTACGAGCGCGTCAAGCATAGTGCAATTGAATCCGGATTGGTTTCACCGGAAACCGCTGGCCGTTTAACGGAGCGCGACCTCCGCGAAATGCTTTTCCATCCGGGTTTTTCCACCGCTTCCGTCAAGACTGAATTGGCCGGTCGGGGAGTCGGACTCGACGTCGTTCGATCCAACCTCAACGCGCTAAACGGTGAAATTGAAGTTCAGAGTGTGGCAAATCAAGGAACGAAGTTTACCCTAAAGGTTCCACTGACACTTATTATTTCCCCGGCTTTGTTCGTGCGTTGCGGTTCGAATCACTTTGCGATTCCGCTCGCCGTCGTGGAAGAGATTCGTCGTATCCGATCCGACGAAATCGAGGATGTTGGCGGAAAGCTGCTGACAAAAGTTCGCGACGTAGTTACGGAAGTGGTGCGGTTGGATTCTTATCTTGGTTTGCCTCCCCTCGAGCCAATGAATGGATATTTCCGCATGGTCGTGGCCAACGCGGGAACACGGCAGGTTGGCGTCGTCGTTGAGGAAGTGATCGGCAAAGACGAAATCGTGATCAAGAGCCTTGGCGAATATCTGCGCAGAATCAAATTGTTCCCAGGCACGACCATCGCACCTGACGGCAGCTTGATTCTGTTACTCGATCTCAATCGCATGGTGGCGACCGAACCGAATGAGCGTCGCGCAGTACAAGCCAGTGCCAGCGCAGCTCGCGTATTTGCCCCGGGCTCCGAAGCCATCGCTCAAGGCACAATTCCTGTGGACGCGATCGATCGGGTTGACCAGGAACGCGTCGTCGTCATCGTGGACGATTCTATCAGCGTGCGCAAATTTGTGGCCCGGATGCTGGAAAAGAATGGCTATCGTGTGAAGCTTGCGGCCGATGGATTGGAAGCCGCTGAGCTTATCACCCAGCAGGGATGCCATTTGGTCATTACCGACCTCGAAATGCCGCGCATGACCGGTTATGAATTGATGGCCCAATTGCGGCAGAACCCGATCACCAGAAGAATTCCGGTCATGGTAGTCACTTCACGAGCCGGCGCAAAACACCGTGAGCGCGCGCTCAAGGAAGGCGCGACTTCATTCCTGACAAAGCCAGTGCAGGAAGACCAACTGCTGTTCGCAGTGGAACAACTGATTGGGACGGAGGCGGCACGGCCAGTCGTGCCAGTTGGATAGACGAGCCATGACCAGTAGCGCACAAAAGAAGTTCCGAGTGCTCGTCGTGGACGATTCCGCTTTCATGCGGAAAGTTCTCGAGTCTATTTTCAATTCAGACGACCAATTGCAGGTAGTCGGCCACGCCAAGGATGGCCGCGAAGCGATCACGCTCTCGGAATCCCTTAAACCTGATGTCATCACCATGGACATCAATATGCCGCATGTCGACGGGCTGCAGGCCACAGCGCATATCATGACGAACAACCCGCGGCCGATTGTGGTGGTTAGCTCAGAAACCCGCGAAGGAGCCTTCAGCGCTCTGAAGGCATTGGAACTTGGCGCAATCGAGTTTGTGACCAAGCCAACCAGCGGCATTGATCTGGACATGCAGAGTATTAAAGAGGATTTGCTGCGTAAAGTTCGGATGGCTGCGAAAGTTCGGGTCGTGCGAACAGCATCACGTCAGGCAAGCACGATACAGTCTCGAACTCTGCCCGCAACCTCAACACCCGCTCAGGCAGAGCCCCTGGCTGCACCTTCGCGAACCATGAGCGTTGCGACTGATCTTCGCTTCCCGGTTGTGGTGCTCGGTGCATCAACTGGAGGTCCTGCAACAATCATGCGCATGGCGCCCGGTTTTACGCGCGATTTTCCGGCGGCAGTCATCCTCGTTCAACACATGCCAGCAGCATTTACTACCCAATATGCTGTGCAACTTGCAGAGTTCACCAACATCCGTGTGAAAGAAGCGGAAAATGGTGAAGCGGTTGGGCCCGGTACTCTCTATATTTGTCCCGGTGGGCAGCATCTCCGCGTTTCGCAAACGGGACGCATTCAGCTCGACGCAACAACCGGGCGAATCGAAGGATATCTACCCAACATCGATGTGACCCTGGAATCTGTGGCAAGTTTTGCCGGTCCGATGGGCATCGGCGTAATCCTGACCGGGATGGGGAGTGATGGCGCTCGCGGCGCACGGCTAATTAAGTCTGCCGGTGGGATTGTTTTCGCCCAGGACGAAGCGACTTCCGTAATTTTCGGTATGCCAGCAGAAGCGATTAAGACCGGTGCAGTCGAACAAGTATTGGGAATTGACGACCTGTATCCCGCGATTGAAAAGCGAGTTCTCAGCCTCAGCCGCGCGATGCCAGCAGGAGTGCTCTGATGCGTTTCGAACCCACGCATAAGATTCCGGCGGCGCGCAGCGAACAGATCATACTTTTTCGCAGTAGCTCCCAGCTTTTTGCGGTTTCCTCTGCTTCCGTACAAGAAGTACGCAGCGTCGATAGTCTCGCTGGCCTGGCCAGCGAAATCAACGTGCCGAACATTCGCAAAGTACGTCACATGCTCCGACGAGCAGAGCGCACCATCTATGTGGTCAACGTGGCATTGCATTTTGGATTGAAACCTTCACCGGCTGGCCTGATTTTCCTTCTCCGTAGATCGCGCATCGCACTGCTCTTGGACGGAATCGAGAAGATGAGCACCATGACACGCCTACAGGCCCTGCCCGCAGCTTTCACTCACGAAGAGCGCCATTGGTACCGGGGATTGACGGTTTTGGAACAAAACGTGTTTCCGGTGATAAATCCCACAGGCTTTTTGACCGCAGAAGAATTTCTGCAATTGGATTTGGCAGTCGAAAAGAAGGCGCACGATGCCGCAGCTCCCCCGGTTGAACCTGAAATTGGATTGGCGCTATGACGTGGACCGACCAAATCGATTCACACTCTTGCGTGCTGCTACGCATCGGTGATCGCACGTTTGCGCTTCCTGCCGATCAGGTGGCCGAGCTTGTCGCCCCTAGCCGCATTTTTCGTTTCCCTCATCGCACCAAAGAAATCGACGGTGTCATTTTGCGGCGTGGGCGGGTGGTTCCCGTGTGCGATCTCGCGGAAAAGCTCACGGGCCAGCGCTTGGTCTCCAGACGCTTTTACCTGATTGCCTGGAGGCAGCTGGCCAGCTCGAAAGAAACCGTAGCGTTGCCGGTGAGCGGCGAATGTGAATTGATCCGCGCGGATCTTACCCCTGCCAGCCCGACAGATTCGGCGCATGTAGCGGGATGGCTGTCGCACCAAGGCGAAGTGATCGAAGTATTAAATCTTCAAGCGCTTACGCCAGAAATAATACTTGCTCGCCAAGCGAGTTCGGAACGGGCGGCGCTTGCGGAAGTGCTACCATGATCTTTCCTGGAAAACCCGCCAAGATTCTACTGATTGACAGCAACGTGCTTTTTGCCAAGCGCCTTGGCGATGCCCTGAAACGAGAGGGCTTTGAGGTCATTTCGACAACGCAAGCGGCATTTGCTTTGACAACCTTGGAGTACGACGCTCCATCAGCAATCGTGTGTTCCAGCAGTATGCGCGAAATGGGCGCATTGGAGTTGGCAAAAGTCGTTCGTGCAGATGCAAAGAACGCCAACCTACCGATTATCGCGATGGGTGACGGCAGCCAGAGGGCGTTGATGGAGGCCTTTCAAGCTGGATGCGATGATTACATCGATCGCCATCTTTCGCCCGCGACCATCGCCAATCACATCAAGAACATCGTCGTCAGCAAGATTGATGGCTTCCAGCCAACTCAAATGCTGGGTCAGGCGGACACCAGCTTAAGTGGAAATTTGACCCACCACGACCTCACCGGAGTGATGCAAATGCTTGGTCAGGCTCACCAAACTGGCGCGTTAACGATCAACGCCGGTGACACGGATGCGGTGATATTTTTTGACGCCGGTGAGATTACCCACGCGGAGTGCGGATCGCTGTTTGGCGATGAAGCTGTGCTGCATATCCTGAAAAACTGCGTGCAGTGTGGCAACGGAGTTTACAAGTTTGTTTACGGTGCTGCTTCCGGGCAGCGCACCGTTTTGCGCTCAGCCACGGACCTTATGTTGGACGCCATGCGCGAGTATGACGAAGTGGTTCGCGACATGAGCGACGATTTCGCGGACAAGGAGGCTCAATGAGCGAAACCATCGCTATGCCACCCCTCGGGACGGTCGAAAAAGGGCATGTTCCCACAGTTTATTTCATAGATGACAGCGCCACGATGCGCGAAGTCATCAAGATCGCGTTTCGTCGCGAGAACATTCACGTCATCACCTGCGCCGAGGCATCTTCCGCGCTGGGGCAATTCGATGAACATCCCCCGGATATCGTCATCACGGATGTAATCATGCCGGATCAGGACGGCTACTCGGTCTGCAGCCAGATCAAACAGAATCCTCTCTACGCAAAGATTCCTGTAATCCTCATGTCCGGCGTCGTGAACAAGAATGTTGCGGATCGCGCGGTAGCCGTGCAAGCCGATGAGCTGGTACGCAAGCCGTTTCAGCCGCAGGAGCTGATCGCTCGCGTGAAAAATCTTCTAGGCCAATCGAATCCGCGGCCGCAGCCCAAAGAAGAGCATTCTCCTGCTGTGCCGTCGCTCAGCAATTTATTTTCGGCTGCACCCTCAAATCCACCGGCCGCACTGCGCCTGGTTCCGGTACCACCTCTGGTTCCCACGCCTCCGCCAAACGAACCCCCGCCGCCGGATTCGGTTTGGCCGCGGGCACTTGCGGAAGCATTTCTGCAGCAAAATCCCGGTGCCCCGCCGCAGCAACCTGCGCAGCCGGTGACCAGCCCTCCTGCCGCTCGCCCAAATGCCACCCCGGCCGATGCCATCAGATTGCGAGCGGAAATTGCCCGCCTTGACCTACTCGTCAAGAAACTGCAAACCGAACTCCAGATCGAGCGGCAATATAATCAAGCGCTGGAGTTGCACGTGCGCAGCTTGATTCAGATCGATTGAAGGCAAATTTGATCGTGGAAACTGTCTTGATTCGCGATCTCCGATGGTCCAGTTGACGGTTCTCAGTGAATTGGATAGCCTCGCCTTGCTTTTCCGCGCTCGTGAGGGAGTTTGAGGTCATGAAGACGCAAAACAAAAAATTACTTTCTCGCCGCGCGTTTGCCCAACGAGCAGCCCTGCTGTCAGCCGGTGCGGGACTTGCGCCTGCTAGCCGCATTCTCCCGACGATTGCTTCTGCGGAGGGATCGGTTCAATCGCCAGCCAACCTTCCAAAGCTTTCTGCCGAGGGACAATCAGAAGCAGAAGCTCGCTACCAACTCGCTTTAAGCAGATATGGCTCACGCTTGAATGAGGAGCAAAAGAAAACCGTAAAGCTGATGTGCTGTATGGCGCAACCTGGACTAGAACGCCTTCGCTCCTTTTCGCTAAAAAACGGCGATGTCCCGGATCTTTTCTTAAAGCCACTTGTCGAGCGGGAGAAGCAATCTCCCGGAATGATATCGGGCACATCCTCTGCCATTCGGAAACAATCCTAAGGAGCATGAATGCTCGCAGCTTCCGTTCTCTACCAATCGCTAGGCGAACTAGCTAAAAAAATCGAAGCGAAACAAATCTCCCCGGTCGAGCTCACGGAAAGCTATCTCGATCGTAGTCAAAAGCTCGGACCAAAACTGAATGCTTACGCGCAACTTACCCCGGAAATCGCCCTCGAGCAGGCAGAAGCAGCAGAAAAAGAGATTCACCGCGGCCATTATCGCGGCCCACTGCACGGAATTCCCTACGCGGCGAAAGATCTGCTGGCAGTGAAGGGAATTCCAACGACATGCGGCGCAAAACCGTACGCGAATCAGGTTTTCGACTACCACGCTACCGTGATCGAGCATCTCAATCATGCGGGCGCTGTCATGATTGGCAAAGCGTCAATGATCGAACTTGCCGGCGCAATGGGATACATGTATGCAAGAGCGTCCTTGCAAGGTGAATGCAAGAATCCCTGGGATACAACTTGCTGGACCGGCGGATCATCCTCGGGTTCTGCCGCAATTGTTTCCGCGGGCCTTGCCGCGTTCACAATTGGGACCGAAACATGGGGATCGATCGTCTGCCCAGCAGCCTTTTGCGGCGTCAGCGGACTCCGCCCTACCTTTGGCCGCGTCAGCCGCTATGGCGCCATGGCTCTGGCCTATTCGATGGATAAAATCGGACCGATCGCGCGATCCGCGGAAGATTGCACGCGTATTTTTGCGGCGATTGCTGGCCACGATCCACATGACCTCGACACTCTTCCTGTTGATAAAGCCGCCTTCACGTATTCACCTTCCGCGGAGTTGAACAGTCGCAGGTTAAAAGTTGGATGGCTCACCAACGCCTGGAAGCAGACCGACTACGAACCGTCTTTGGCAAAAGTGTTGGATGCAACTCACAAAGTCTTGCAGAAACGATTTCCAGGGATGAAAGATGCTGAGCTTCCGGCGGGGCCGTGGGAGGATGCCGCGAATGTCATTCTGCACTGCGAAGTTGCTTCAGCATTCGCGCCGTTGATCGATTCGGGACGTTTGCGAGAACTCTCCGATCCGTTAGGTCAAGTTGGTGGCTACATCAGCCAGACGATTTCTGGCGCTGACTATACAACTGCCTTGCGCGTACGTGAGATCCTTCAACAAACGATCCGAACACTGTTCGAGTCTTACGATGTTCTGGTCGCCGCGGCACAACCCGTCCCCGCAACTTCACTTGAACTGAATCTCCTCACGGGTTTGTCCTTCGCCGATCTCTTGGGAGGCATCGGGAATCTCTGCGGTTTGCCGGCCCTTTCTGTTCCCTGCGGATTTACAGAAAAGAAGCTCCCCGTCGGCATTCAGTTCGTTGCGAGAGCTGGCAACGACGCGGCGGTACTCCAGGCTGGCCGGGCGTTTCAGCAAGCCACGGATTGGCACCACAAGCACCCCAACCTTGAATAACTTTCACAGTGGACCTTGATAGTTGCATGACAAGGAATCAGTAGCCGCCTCCCGATTCAAGTCTCGCTCCCAGCATTTCGCGGGCAGCACGTAGAAGCGCCGACCTGCTAAACGGTTTAGTCAACAGGCGAACGCCAGGATCGGCGTCGGCCATCTCCGTTGCTGCATGTTCGCTATAGCCTGACATGAAAATGACCCGAACGTTCGGTTGTTCGTGCTGCAGATTCACGGCCAATTCCTGGCCGGTCATTCCTGGCATCACCATATCGGTTACCAACAATTCGATTTTCCCGGCGTTTTGACGCGCGAGTTCGATGGCTTCCCTGCCATTTTTCGCTTCGATCACCTTGTAACCGCCCGATTCAAGAAATTGTCTGGCGATTTCTCGCACGTCGGCCTCATCTTCCGTGAGCAACACAGTTTCCGTGCCACTCGGAATTTCCGCAGTTGGCTTGGGAACTCCGACTTGCTCCTCGGCCTGATCTACGCGGGGCAAGTAAATCTTGAAGCACGTGCCCTTCCCGAGTTCACTGTAAACCCAGATGAAGCCACCGCTTTGTTTGACGATCCCGTAAACCGTGGCCAATCCTAACCCAGTGCCTTTTCCTTTTTCCTTGGTAGTAAAGAACGGTTCGAAAATGTGCGCCTGCGTCTCCGCATCCATGCCCGTTCCGCTGTCGGAAACAGTAAGTTGTACGTACTTTCCTGGCTTCATCAATGGATGACTTGACGTGTAGCCATGATCCAGCTCCGCGTTGGCAGTTTCGATCAAAAGCTTTCCGCCGTTGGTCATGGCGTCACGCGCGTTCACGGCGAGATTCATGATGACTTGTTCCATCTGGCTGGCATCGGCACGAATCGCTCCGAGTCTTTCCGAAGCGCATATCGAAAGATCAATATCTTCCCCAATCAACCGCGGCAGGAGCTTCCCCATTTCGTCGACGATCGAATTCAGGTTGATAATCTGCGGCTGCAACACTTGCATGCGACTAAACGCCAGCAGTTGCCGCGTGAGTGAAGCGGCACGGTCCGCGGAGCTGTCAATCTGCTGTATTTTCCGGCTTATACTATCTGTCGGCGATAATACATTCAGCAGCAGTTCGGTGTGGCCTTTGATGACCATCAGCATGTTGTTGAAATCGTGGGCCACACCGCCTGCAAGCCGGCCGACCGCTTCCATTTTTTGCGCTTGACGCAACTGCCCTTCCAGCTGCTTTCGCTCACTCACGTCCTGAGCCACAACAAGCCGCACCCGCTTACCGGCATAGACCATTTCATGGGAAATAATTTCCGCTTCGAATACACTACCGTCACGCGTTCGATGCAGCCAGATCCCGTACTCTTCTTCGTCTGGCTGCAATTTGCTGACGTAGTTTTGAGTTTTTTCGCGTTCACTTTCCGGCCGAATCTCGAGGATAGTCATGGCCATGAATTCTTCCTCTGAATAGCCATACAGCTTTACCGCCGCTTCGTTCGCGCGAAGAAACTTCAACGACTCCATGTCGTATAGCCATGTCGGCAAAGGATTATGCTCAAACAGCAGTCGCAGCATGGACTCATTCCGGCGCAATTCGTCTTCTGCGCGGCGCCGTTCGATGGCGAGCGCAATATGTCCGCCGACCGATTCGAGAAATTCCAGGTCCCGCTGATCGTAGGCACCCGCATTCCGATAGTGCTGAACTACGAGCACGCCGATTGTTGCCGTCGGCGTTTTCAATGGCACTCCCAACCAGGCCGGTGAAGGAGAACCAATCAACTCGACTTCGTCGCGTTCGGCCAGCAGATCAAACTCAGATTGCGGGATCAGTCTGGCCTTGCCCGTGCGGAAAACGTACGCAGTGCAGCTTCTACCCACTTTTTGTGGCGGGGGAGCTGCGTCGTACTCATCTGCAAAAAAAGGAAATTGAAACGTGTCGTCTTCTGGCTGATGCAAAGCCACAAAACAGTTTTCCGCCGGGACAATCTCCTTGAGTGCGGCGTGAATTCGCTTCAGCAGTTGATCCAGATTTGATGTCTCATTCAAAGCGTGCACGACATCTGCAATCACTTGACGTTCCGCTTCCATACGGTGCTGCTCGGTTACGTCGAGTCCATTCAACAAAATTCCGTCAATTGTGCCCCTTCCGACTCCGTTGCGGTAGGTGAGTTCGAACCAACGCCACGAACCATCTTTCGAACGCAATCTGCAGCGCTGTTTCACGGACGAATTCGGGGCATTATTGGCACTCTGCAGGCTTTTCCGTGTTTGCTCCACGTCTAAGGCGTGCACGAGCGCAGGAAAAGCTCCCGCCAGCAGTTCTTCCGCCGGGTATCCGAGCAGTTTTTGAAAAGTGGAGTTAGCGTAGAGGAGCAATCCATCCGCACTAAGAATGGCGATCAGTTCCTTTGCGCAGTCGAGCAGAGTTGCAAGTTGTTGAGCTCCAAGCTCAACGCCTGGCTCGCTTACCGTTTTCTGCGCCATGGGAAACGCTTCACTCGCGCGGTTGGGAGCGAACCAGACCCTACCGGCGGTTTAGGCGGAAGCCTCCGTTGAAAGTGCTTGCCGATCACAATCGTTCGTACGTGAAACGGATGCCAATGCTCCTACTAGATTAGAGAATAACGATATCGAGGTAAATACTCTGGCTTCCTTCGCGTGCTTGAACACAACTGTACCAAAGGACAGGTTCTGGCCATCCGCTGGAACCCGCGCCGTGGAAATCCCGAGTAGCGTGTCAGTGAAGCAGAAAACCGCTGAACCCAACCACCACACCAATCGCACCCAGCAGCATTCCCGAAT
>DATFZN010000115.1:0-8000 GCA_035314425.1 Candidatus Acidiferrum sp.
ACCCGTCCTGGCCGCCGAAAAATATAGAAATCAAGACGCTGTATTTCCACGCGAAAGGCGTGTTGTCGTTCGATCGACCCGGCGAGGAAGCTAGTACGTATGACGAATATCTAAGCGACCCAGCTAGGCCGGTGCCGTTTGTGGCATATGTGGCTCAGACGGTCCCCCAGGAATACATGGTGTCTGACCAGCGCTTCGCGGAATCACGCACGGATGTGTTGACCTATCAAACGGCCGTGCTCGCGGAAGACGTGACAATCGTCGGACCGATATCACCAAAATTATTTGTTTCCACCAGCGGGACGGATTCCGATTGGGATGTGAAGTTGATTGATGTTTATCCTCCGGATTATCCGCAAAGCAAGATCGATGAACCCCGAGCGGAAGATAAAGGCAAGCCGCTGACTGATGTAGCCGCACCGCCGTTCACGATGGGTGGTTACGAACAGTTGGTTCGTGGAGAACCATTCCGCGGAAAATTCCGGCACAGTTATGAAAACCCCGAAGCGTTTACGCCGGGCAAAGTGGAGGAAGTAGGATTCTCGATGCAAGATGTGAACCATACCTTCCGGCGTGGCCATCGCATCATGGTGCAGGTGCAAAGCTCGTGGTTTCCGTTGACTGATCGCAATCCACAAGTATTTATGAACATTCCTGATGCGAAGCCATCTGATTTCGTGCGAGCAACCGAACGTGTCTACCACGCCCAATCGCAAGCATCGGGAATAGAGACCAACGTACTCGTGACAACCCTCGCCAGCACTGTTGAAGATAAATAATAGTTCAGGTTGACACCTGCAACGCATTTAACTATCGTGGCGCAGTATTGCGGGGAGCATTCTCTTCAATACTCGCTTTACCTGACTGGACTCCCGCCTTTCCAGCCAATCCACTTGAAAACCAAAACGTCAGTGCCGCCCAGAAAGAATGAGAAGCAAAATGACTCCAGATGAACTCAACAACATCGCGGTTGAATTGAAGCGACTCGGCACAGAACTCAATCTGTCAGACGAGCAGAAAGGGAATCTCAAGGCCTTTCTGACTGAAAAATACGAGAAACTGCAGGAATATAGAAAACAAAATCCAAACGTCTCGAGGGAAGACGTCATGCAATACGTTGCTAAACACCGAAGCGAGGGTCGGGAAAAAATTGAAAAATTCCTGACTCCCGAGCAGCTTACAAAGTGGGATGCGGAAGTTGCTAAGGCAAAGGACTTTCTCAGTGCCAGAGCTGCCTCCGCTTAAATCTCAGTGCGGTCTCTGAATGACCATTTAAGACAGCTGGAAGAAGCTTACTAAGAGCGTCATTTGCAACGGGCGACTATTTCCTATAGTCGCCCGTTCATTTCCTTCAGAATGAGATAGAATCTCCCCGCCAAACGGAACAGTCCGGGAATTTAGCTTAAAGAGGAAATGGTAACCGAGAGCCCTTGTCGCATTCCATGGAACTCGTCGCACGGCTAGCCGTGTTCGCATTCGTAGTGGCTAGCATGTCGAGTGTGGGTCTTAGTCTCTCGTTCGGAGAGATTCATGAGCCGTTCAAATCTCCGCGACTGGTGCTTAGGGCATTGACTGCCAATTTTATTGCGGTTCCGCTTTTGGCCTACCTCATCACCAAGGCGATTCCAGTTAATCCATCCTTGATGATTGCGTTGATGCTGCTCGGTACTGCCAGCGGTGCGCCGATGTTGCCGAAGTTGGTGGAGTTCGCCAAGGGGAATCTGGCCCTGGCAGTGGGGCTCATGGGATTGCTGATGGCAACGACCGTCGTGTATGTGCCACTGGTTTTGCCCATGCTCCTGCCTGGAGTGCACGCGCAGGCCTGGTCCATAGCAAAACCACTTTTGGGTGTCACCCTGCCGCCACTTCTAGTGGGTCTAGCCGTTCGCGCGTACCGAAAAGAAATTGCGTCACGCCTGGCGCGGCATTTACGTGTCGCATCAAACATCACACTCCTTGTGGTCATTTCCGCTGCGATTGCCGTGAATTATTCTAACGTGATTCAGATGAGTAGTCTGGAAGCAATCGCTGCAGGTGCGACTCTTTTTCTGGGTTCATTTGGGATTGGTTTTGCACTTGGAGGCAGTAACGCCGAAACACGACTGGTCCTTGGTCTGGGAGCCATCGTACGCAACGTTTCGGTATCCTTCTTGATCGCGGTTGAGAATTTTCGCGAGTCGAATGTCGTGAATTACGTTGCGATCCTTGGGTTAGTAGCGGTCTTGATTCAGCTTCCCGTGGCGCGTCTTTTGGGAAAGCGAGTCCCGCGTCAAACGGTGTGAGTGCGGAGTGAGATTGAATTTCGTGCACTTCCCTTCAGGCGCTCCTGGACGCATCAAACCGAGTCGGAAATACTGTTTCCTATGACGAATGACCCGAAACCCACTGTTGACCATCGTTTGGGAGGCTCGCGCCTCAAGCGATGATCTTCTAACGAGGCTCATTCGCATCTGGATGGCGAATCGCGGGGTATGGGAGGCCATTGTGGGTGCGGGTCCGGTGTGCTCGGACGCGACCGATCTAGATGTCGACGCCTACCTATCGGCGTGGAATGAGCTATTGACTGCACTGGCTTGATCGTATTTGCTACAACGCCGGCGCCGGGGGTGTGGAGGATTTCTCCGGGTACAGTCGCTCGAACTCCGGATCGCCGCGGAGCAAAGCCAGGTCAGGGTCGCGGCGCGTCCATACCGCGTCTTTCGAACCAGCTTCCCAAGCCTTTCGCAGGGCTTCCAATGCTTCCGCTTTTTTGTTCAAGCGACAGAGTACGCAGGCAGCGTTATAGAGAATGGAGGCTTCGTTGGCGCGTAGAGTGACGGCCAAGTTCAACTCGCGCAAAGCGTCGGCCTCTCGCCCCAATCCCGCATAGTTAGCACCCAGAAGAATGCGAGCGCGCGCATCTTCCGGTACATGTTTCAAGTGGTTTTCGAGTGCGGCGCTGAATCTTTCAGTCATATTGTGCTTCGAGCCTTCTTTTTCCATCGCGCCCAGCGCATTGAGGATCGGTACATAAACATTGTAATCTTCCCCGCTGGCTTCGATAGCCGATTCTGAAATATCCATCACTTCCTGCGAGCGTCCGGCGGCAAATAGCGCTCGGCAGAGCAGATAGTAAGCGCCATCGCAGTCGCGCTTTCGCTCGATGGCTTTTTTCACCATGCGCACTGCTTCATCGTAAAGTCCAGCCGCGTAAAGAACCCAAGCCTGACTGATATGCGTTTCCGGCAGATCCCAACGCAACGCGACTGCGCGTCCAGAAGCTTCACGCGCCCGTTCCACCCAAATCGCATCGCGGCTGAAGAAGGAGTAGTACATCGCGCAAGCGTTGGCGCAGGCTGCGTAAGCAAGCGCGAAACTGGGATCAAGTGCTACAGCATTTTCAAACATCTGAAGCGCGAACTCAACGTCCTGACGAGTGAGCCGACGCGCGTAACGTTTACCGCGCAAATACAGATCGTACGCTTGCAGGTTTTCCGTGGGTTTATCCGCCAGCGCTTCCAACTCTTGCGGCGAAAGCGTCACCCGCAGGGCTTCGGCAATTTTGCGTGCCATCTCGTCTTGTACTTCGAAGACGTCTTTCATCTCGCGGTCGAAGCGTTCCGACCACAGCGGGAAATCCGTGTGTGTATCAATCAATTGGGCGCTGATGCGCAGACGAGCACCCGCACGGCGTAAAGTCCCAGTAAGAACGAACGCCGCTCCCAGTTGTTGGCCAATTTGCACGGGCGTCACGGACTTGTCGCGAAAAGCGAGGACGGTCGGACGCGAAAAGGTATTCAGGCCGCGGATTTTGGAGAGTTCCGTGATTACATCCTCCGTGATGCCGTCGCGCAGGTACTCGTCTTCCTTGGCACCACTTTGATTTTCGAAATAGAGAACGGCGACGGACTTTTTTGTTGCAGCAGGCACAGCCGGAGCGGCCGCCGCAACAAGCGCCTCGGTTTTCTCTGCAGCGGGGCGACGATTCGAATCAAGGTCCCGCTTAATGCGCTTCAAATCGGCGCGAAGTTCCCCAGCGTTTTGGTAACGCAGGTCAACATCTTTCTCCAGGGCTTTTGATAAAAGATTTTCAATTGCGGCAGGCAACCTTGGATTGCGCTTGGTAGCGGGAGCGGCCCCGGAATGTAAGATCCCATCGAAAATTAAGGCAACCGTAGAGCCGGAAAAAGGAACCACGCCTGTAGACATTTCATACAGCACTACGCCCAATGAAAAGAGATCAGAGCGGGCGTCCAGTTCTTCGCCGCGAGCCTGTTCCGGCGACATATACGCAACTGTCCCCACGGAGCTTCCGGGACTGGTGAGCATATCTGCGCCTTCATATTGCGTGCGCATCGAGGTTTGACTGACATATTCGGCAGCGGGCGTACGATTCGGCGCGAGTTTGGCCAAACCGAAGTCCAAAATTTTTGCCTGACCCCGGTCGACGAGAAAAATGTTTGCTGGCTTGATGTCGCGGTGGACGATTCCTTTCGTGTGGGCTGCTTCTAGGCCGTCAGAAATCTGGATGGCAATATCCAGAAGTTCGGAAACGCCAATGGACTTTCCACTGATGCGATGCTTCAGCGTCTGGCCTTCGAGCAATTCCATGGCAATAAAGGGTCGACCTTCAAATTCGCCGATGTCGTATATGGTGCAGATATTCGGATGATTCAGCGAGGAAGCCGCGCGCGCTTCACGGCGGAAACGTTCGATCGCCTGCGAATCCTGTGAAATATCGTCGGGAAGAAACTTGAGAGCCACGTTGCGGCCGAGCCGGGTGTCTTTGGCCTTGTAGACCACACCCATGCCTCCACCGCCGACTTTTTCAAGAACGGTGTAATGGGTAATTGTTCGACCGACCATCGAGGCAGTGTCCGTCACGGGAATGGAGTTTATCTTAGCCCTTCCCCACAAGCAAACAGCCCTTCGTCAATTATAAGTCCCATCCGAACCGCCGGTCATCCGAGCCTCGGGTTCCTTGTACTTCTATTCCACCTGGTCGTGCTATTCTTCTTAGGCCGCGTGGCCGTCCGGTGCGGCTGTGGCGAAATTGGCATACGCGGTGGGCTTAAAATCCACTGGGGTTTCCCCGTTGTCGGTTCGAGTCCGACCAGCCGCACCATATTCGTGCTCGGAAGGCACCCAAACGTGGGTTTCCCTGCACAATTTGCTGTATCCCTCTAACCTCTTGCTCGGCAATAGACTCTATTCTGGAGTACAATCATGGCGTTTCACTCTGCAGGTGGTGGCCTCTCGCCGGGAAATCCAATCGACGGGTATCCTCTTATCCGTGACGGAGAAATCGTGACACAGCCCAATTTCGATCAACTTTGTATCAATACCATCCGCACACTCTCGATCGACGCTGTGCAGCAAGCAAATTCCGGGCATCCCGGGGCACCGATGGGGCTGGCGCCGGTGGTTTATTCCCTTTGGCACAACTTTCTAATTTTTGATCCGGCTGATCCCAACTGGCCGAATCGCGATCGGTTCGTGCTCTCCGCTGGTCACGCATCGATGCTGCTCTATTCGACGCTTCATTTGGCTGGGGTTCGCCGGGTCGACCGCAAAACGGGCACAGTGGAAAAAGAATTAGCCGTTTCGCTGGACGACATAAAGAACTTCCGACAACTCGGCAGCAAGACTCCGGGCCATCCCGAATCGCATTTGACGACCGGTGTGGAAACGACGACTGGGCCGCTCGGTCAAGGCGTCGCCAACAGTGTGGGCATGGCCATTGCAAGCAAATGGTTGGGCGCAACATATAACAAGTCCGGCTTTGATCTCTTTAACTTCCGGGTGTACGCGGTTTGCGGCGATGGCGACATGATGGAGGGGGTGGCTAGCGAAGCAGCTTCCCTTGCCGGCCACTTGCGACTCTCGAATCTTTGTTGGATTTACGATAACAATCACGTGACACTCGATGGCCCAGCTAGTTGGTCGTTCGACGAAGACGTAATGACCAGATTCATCGGCTATGGCTGGAACGTGACGCGCATCGCCGACGCCAACGATTTGATGATGCTGGCGCGCGGCTACGAAGTGGCCCTAAAGACAGATGACAAGCCAACGCTGATCGTGGTGGATAGCCACATTGGATATGGCTCTCCGCACAAGCAGGATTCGTACGAGGCCCATGGCGAACCGCTCGGCGAAGCGGAAGTGAAGCTGGCTAAGAAAAGCTACGGCTGGCCGGAAGATGCCAAGTTCCTGGTGCCCGATGGTGTTTACGATCACTTCCGCGAAGGTATCGGCGTGCGCAGCGCGAGAGCACATGAGACATGGAACAAACTTTTTGCGGATTATTCCAAGCGATACCCTGAGCTTGCCGGTCAATTGAATCGAATCAAGGGCCGCGAATTGCCCGATGGGTGGGACCAGGGTCTGCCGGTCTTCCCTGCTGATCCTAAAGGCATGGCCACGCGCGAAAGTTCCGGCAAAGTTTTGAATGTCCTAGCGCAAAAGATACCGTGGTTGATTGGCGGCTCTGCCGATCTGGCCAAGTCAAATAAGACCAACCTGCTGTTTGAAGGCGCGGGAGATTTCTTCCCACAAGAATACAATGGTCGGAACATTCATTTCGGTGTCCGGGAACATGCGATGGGGGCCGCGGTGAATGGTATTACGATCAGCGGTCCGCGTGCCTTTTCCGCCACGTTTTTCAATTTCAGCGATTACATGCGGCCCAGCATGCGCCTGGGCGCGCTGATGGAGATCAATCCAATTTACATTTTCACGCATGACTCCATTGGCGTTGGCGAAGATGGGCCGACGCATCAGCCAATCGAACAACTTGCGTCGTTTCGCGCCATGCCGAACATGACGGTGCTGCGGCCCGGCGATGCGAATGAAGTCACCGAAGCGTATAAGGTGATCGCCAAGCTCACTCATGGGCCGGCGACTCTGGTGCTGAGCCGGCAGGCCGTCCCCACGCTCGATCGCACAAAATTTGCCCCAGCTTCAGGGGTGGCCAAGGGCGGGTACATCCTCAGAGACGCCGAAGGCGGGAAACCCGACGTAATTCTGATCGCAACCGGGACAGAACTCCAGCATATCGTTGCGGCAGCGGAAGCTCTGAAATCCGAAGGCATAGGAGCGCGGCTTGTCAGCATGCCTTCCTGGGAGCTATTCGAGCAGCAAGATACCACGTACAAGGAGAGTGTATTACCGCCGAGCGTCACGGCTCGCGTCTCGATGGAAATGGGAAGTACCCTCGGTTGGGATCGCTACGTTGGGGCTAAAGGAAAAATTCTCGGCATGCACAGCTTTGGGGCATCGGCACCGCTGAAAGATCTCTTGAAGAAGTTCGGTTTCGGACCGGAATATGTCGTCAAAGCCGCCAAAGAAGTTCTGGGCAGGTAATTTTTATGAATATTGTCATCGGATCAGACCATGCGGGATTTCAGCTGAAGACTTCGATGATCTGGTTTCTGAAAACCCTGGGCCACTCGGTGCTCGACATCGGCGCTTTCCAGGAAAATGACGGCGACGATTACCCGGATTTTGCTGAACTGGTGGGCCAAGCGATTATTGATGGCCGGGCCGAGCGCGGCATTCTGATTTGCGGCAGCGGAGTCGGAGTCAGTGTTGCCGCAAACAAAATGGTTGGCATTCGCGCCGCCGTCTGTCATGACAGCTACTCCGCGCATCAGGGTGTTGAACACGACAATATGAATGTTTTGGTATTGGGCTCGCGGATTATCGGCGAAAAGCTCGCCGAAGATCTACTGGACAATTATCTGAGAGCAAAATTCTCAAACGAAGAGCGTCACCTGCGCCGCTTGGCCAAAGTCCACGCAATCGAGACGCGGATGTTAAAAAGCTGAAATCTGGATCTTGCGCCACTGCACTCTGGCGTACAATCTAGGTTCGATAGTAGTCGGAGTAGGGATCACGATTGCTCATGACCCCCTCCACGGATCCGGACAAGCGGCACTACCGCATCCGGCTCTTGCCTTAGGTAACGACGCCCATGCGGCGGAGAGGATAGGGATGGCAGACAGCAGGCAGAGGCAGCC
>DATFZN010000116.1:0-49387 GCA_035314425.1 Candidatus Acidiferrum sp.
CCCGATGTGTTTGGAAGTCTCTACATCATGAGCCCGTGTTGTTTGTCTCCCCGCCCAGCAGGTTCGCTAAAACCAGAAGACGAAAAAGCACTGGAGGCCGTCAAAACGGCAGAGGATTCGGCAAAACTCGGATTCTTCCAACGCGCTCAGCTTGCGACGGCAGCGGCTTGGTCACCTGATCCCAAGAACCCGCCGTTGTACCTAGACCTTCCTGCAAAAGACGGTGTGGTCCAGCCGGACGTTCTCGCGAAATGGACAGCGAATGCCGTGCTCGCTTTCGTGGATCAGTACATCGGAAATCTGCGCGGGTATCGCGCCATTTCGATCGATGTGGGTGACCAGGATGGTTTGCGAGTCGATGCCGGCAAGCTGCACGATGTTCTGGACACGTATAGCATCGTCAACAGCTTTGAGGTGTATCAAGGGACCCATACAAGCAAGGTGGCTGACCGTTTCCAAAATCATGTGCTTCCTTTTTTCAGTAAGAACCTCTGTTTTGAGAATGACTGCAAGTAACTGCTGCAGGGATTTACTTTGGGGCTCGTTAGAGGTAGGAACGTGGTTCCAGGAAAGCAAATTCCTTAGTGATCCTCGAGGAGTTCTATTTGAAAAAGATAGGTCGTCGTGAGTTTGTTGCAACTACCGCAGCCGCTGGAGCAACTGTCTTCGCCCCTAGGCATGCAAGCGTATTGGCGGGGCAAGCATTTAAGCAAACGGCGGTGCCTCCTAACAAGAATAGGAACCTTTCGGCTGGGGCAGTTCCGTTTCCGATGAAGATCGTCAGGCTTGGGTTCGGCCCATTTGGTGCGGCGGCTGAGGCGAACCGCCGGTATCTCAAGACTCTGCCGCCCGACCGCCTCCTTCACACATTCCGCTTGACCGCCGGGTTGCCTTCCTCCGCTGAACCCTTGGGTGATTGGGAAAAACCAGATTGCGAACTGTGTGGGCGTTTCGCGGGCGAGCATTACGTATCCGCTTGTGCGCTCGCGTTCACCAGTTCGAACGACGAACAACTCAAGCGCAGCGGCGATCTGATGGTTACGGAACTGGCGAAATGCAGGCGCAACCACGAGAAAGACGTTCATACGATGTACCTGCTGCCACGGGAACACAATCCGCGACTTCCAAGTGACGTTACGAGGACGCCCGACATGCAAAAGTTGCAACGATTCCAGAGAACGGCGAATGTGGTTATATCCACCCTAGTGGCGATGTGCCTGACGGTTGGCGTGGCCCGCCTAGCCTGTGGTGAGACGCCGGATCAAGCCAACCGATTCGTAATCGAGCGCGACAATCGGACCATTAGTATCGAGCCCTTCGGCGCCAATATTGTCCGAGTGACCCTGAGCCCGGAGAAAGGTGCGGCGCTGGCGGCGCCCGGCTATGGAATCGTGGGCACGCGTTCAATGGCCGGCTGGACACACGAGCAGGACTCCGCCGGGTACGACGTCATTCGCTCAGTGCGGCTGCTGATCCGAATCGCCCCGAAGAGTCTGCCACCACCGCAAGCAATGCCGCTCGACGAGTTGAATCAATCCCTGAGGAACCGCTACTTCTACGGAGACTGGAGCCGTGGAAGGTACAACGACTCAATCTTCATATCGAACACCGCGGGCGAACCGCTTTTGACGATGTGGCGATGGTCCATGCTTCCGAATGAATCGGAGGCAGCGGCCGGCAGCGCCGCGACCCAAGGAAAGCCGGACGCCGGGTACCGCGTTTCCGCCACCTTTGATTCACCCACCGGCGAACATTACTATGGGCTTGGCCAACAGCAACAAGGCTTGCTCGACCTGCGCGACCACCAAATCAAATGTTGGCATGATTACTCGGCAATCGGCGGAGAGAACGTCTGCGTTCCGTTCCTGGTCTCGAGCCGCGGCTACGGTCTGATCTGGGATAACCCCTCGAAGACTACCGTCGATCTCGGCTTTAACCAGCAAAACGTGTGGTCATCCGAAATCGCTGACCGCGTTTCTTTCTTTGTTATCGCAGGCGATAAAACAGACGAGATCTACCAGGGCTACCGCGAGCTTACCGGCGTCACGCATATGTTGCCGAAGGCCACCTATGGCTACATCCAGAGCAAGGCGATCTATCCCACGCAGGAACAGCTGCTGCAAGTCGCGAGCGAGTATCGTGACCACCGCCTGCCGCTAGACGTTCTGGTGGTGGACTTTCTGAACATGACCAAGCAGGGCGAGCTGGACCTGGACACCACGCGATGGCCGGATGCGGCCGCGATGAACCGGCAACTCCATACCATGGGCATTACCACCCTGTTGAGCGTGTGGCCGCACTTTTCCGCCGGCACGCAGTTTTACGACATGTTGCGCCAGAAGGGATGGCTCATCCACACTGCGGATGGCAAGCCCGACCTGGGCTGGGCTTCTAAGGAGATCGGACCGAACCTGGATACCACTAATCCGGATGCAGCCAAGTGGTGGTGGGAATCCATCCGAGATCGCTACGTGAAGCCCTATGGTTTCGATTACCTCTGGCTCGACGAGACGGAACCCGATGTGGATCCGGCGAAAGACTTTTTCTCCATCGGCTCAGGCTCTCGCTACTACAACGTCTACCCGTTGTTCCACACGGCGTCGGTTTACGAAGGTTTCCGGCGTGACTTCGGAGACAGCCGGCGGGTGATGATCCTGGCGCGGGCGGCATATCTGGGAGCGCAACGCAATGGCACGGTGTTTTGGTCGAGCGATATCGTCTCGACATGGGACATGCTGAAGCGTTCGATTCCCGCCGGCCTGAACTTTACCGCCAGCGGCATGCCTTACTGGGATACTGATATTGGCGGATTTTTCTCGCCAATCCTCTCACCCGACTATCACCCTGCGCACAAACCGCTCGTCGATCCCACCGAAGCGCGCTCCACGGTGGACAGATATGAAGACTATCCGGAGCTCTTCGTCCGCTGGTTCGAGTGGGGTACCTTCCAGCCGGTGATGCGGGCGCACGGAGAGAGAATCCACAACGAGGTCTGGTCCTACGGCCGCCAGGCTGAACCCATTCTTGCGAAGTATCTGCGCTTGCGCTATCAACTCCTTCCCTACACCTACTCACTTGCCTATGGCAGCTACCAAACCGGCGCTCCTTTCATGCGCGCGCTCTTTATGGATTTTCCGAACGACCCGAACGTGGCGGATATTCCGGACCAATACATGTTCGGACCAGCGTTGCTGGTCGCGCCGGTCACAGAGCAAGGAGCAACCAGCCGCAAGGTCTATCTACCTGCTGGTTCGGATTGGTATAACTACTGGACCAGCGAACGAATCAAAGGTGGTCAGACGATCACTGCCGCCGCGCCCATCGACACCATTCCGCTTTTTGTTCGGGCCGGTTCCATTTTGCCGATCGGCACCGAGGTGCTTAGCGCGCAGCAGCCGCAGTCGATTGCCTCTCTGCGCGTCTATCCTGGAGTGGATGCGGATTTCGCGCTCTTTTCAGATGACGGAACTACCTATTCGTATGAGCACAACGGCGGCTCCATCACTCGGCTTCATTGGGACGAGGCGACGCACCGGCTGACGCACGACGGCGCCGCCTGGAGCGGATCGGACGTAATCGTCGTAGAGTCCGTTCATCCGTGAGACTGGAAACCCGATTTCGTCGGCAACGCGCTGGCCAAGCCACTGTTTCTAACTATGAGATTCCATGTAAGCCATATATCTCGGTCACACGTTGACCAGCACTGCGGATTGTTGGCGGGTAGGTCGCGTTCCTGAAAAGGCCGCTCAAGTAGAGTAAAATAATCGTGATTGCCGCAGGACCTCCCCCTCGCAATCAGTGCACCACAGCTCGTTGGGTCGCTGGCCGGGCGAAAGCGCCGTGCCTTGCGCGCGACGACGCCGACGGCCGTTACGCTCGTCCGGTCGCTCTCGCTCACCGGTACACGCCGACGCGCTTTGCAGGTGTGCGGTCTAAATCCTTTAAGATTCTTCGCCGCGTGTGTTGGCCTCTCAGCCCTCAGTCGCGCTCCCACCTGGATTCGGAGGGGGTCTTGACGGGTGCGGAGTCGCCGGAGTTACCGGCGTCCCAATCCTTGCGTGTGAGGGGCTCGATAGTTTGAAGTTTCTTTTTTGTTAGAGCTTTGTTGAGGTCAGGGAGTTCCTTGCCGAGGAGGGCGTCAAATTCTGCTTCGACGTCGCCAAGTTCCTCGCGCAGCGAATCGATTCGAGCGACCTGATAGCCGGCTGGGCGGCCGTCATAGGAGGTCAGGTCGCCATAGAGTTGTGTGGTTTTCTCGCGGATGCGCTCTTCGCCGGTGATGGCGCCGCCCTCTGTGGTGGCAACAATTTTCTTACGAATGTCGTCGATTTTGGCGGAGAAGTCCTGAAATTGTTTGGCCAGAGCGGGATCTCTCGCAAGCTGGGTGGCCCGATCCTGCATGGCGAGACGCACGCCATTGATGCGGTCTACATCGTAGCTCATATCACCGAGCAAATCGTAGACACGCATGGCAGCGGCAAAGTTTGCCTTGCGATCCTCGAGGTTGTACTTAGCACGTGCGTCGATGCTCACGTCGATTTTTTCGGTGTAGATGTCGTTGCCACGAGTAAGTTTTACCGTGTATGTGCCGGGAACGACACGCGGGCCTTCGGACGCTTCGAAAGCGGCAGTGGCAGCGGGAGGCACGTGGGGCGCTTTGAGGGTCATGCGCCAAACGACACGGCTGATGCCGCGGCGGTTGTTGGCGGGCAGGGTGTCGATGAGTTTGCCGTCCGCATCGAAGACTTCCAGCTTCATGCGGCCGAAGATGTGGCGCTTGGCCTGATAGTAGGTAACCCAAACGCCGGACGGCAGGTTCGGCCCGGTGAAGGCAGCGCTACCTTCGCCCCATCCGCCGAAGGTGTCGATTCGCTGTTGGGCGGGGCGGCCGGGGAGGAAGGCTGCGTCTTTGGCCATGACATCGGGAGTGAGATGGCGCAGCGGAGTAATGTCGTCGATAATCCAGATGCCCCGGCCGTGTGTAGCGAGGACGAGATCGGAATCGCGGGGCTGGACGACGAGATCGCGAACGGCGACGTCAGGAAAATTGTGTCCTTTATATTGGGCCCAATGCTTGCCGCCATCGAGAGAAACCCACAAGCCGAATTCGGTACCGAGGAAGAGAAGATTGGGGGAGACAGTGTCCTCCTTGATGACGTGTGCGTAGCCGCGAACGCCACTATCGGCGGCGATGATGGGCGTCCAGGTCTTGCCATAATCGCTGGTTTTGAAGGCGTAGGGATTCATGTCGCCAAAGGTGTGGCGATCGAAAACGGCGTAGGCAGTAGCGGGATCGTAGCGGCTGGCTTCGACCCAGGAAACCCAGGAAGCTTTGGGAAGATTGGGGACGTTGCCGGCGACATTGGTCCAGTTTTTACCGCTGTCGCGGGTGAGCTGGACGTTGCCGTCGTCGGTGCCGACCCAGATAGTATTGCCACCCTGTGGGGATTCGCTGATGGAATAGATGGTGGTGTGCATTTCGGCGTAGGAATTGTCGACCGTGACGCCGCCAGATTCTTCCTGCTTCTGCTTTTCGGGATCATTGGTGGTGAGGTCCGGGGAGATACGATCCCAACTCTGGCCATGGTCGCGCGAGCGGAAGAGGAACTGCGCGCCGATGTAGAACGTGTCCTTGTCGTTGGGGCTGATTTGAATGGGTGTGTTCCAGTTGAAGCGAAGTTTGCCTTCGCCATAGTTCGGTTGCGGCTTGATGGGGCGCTTTTCGAGGGTGGTGCGATTGACGCGCGCGATGTAACCGCCCTGGGCTTCGACGTAGGCGAAGTTGTGGTCGGAAGGATCGGAAAAGGCCCAGAAGCCGTCTCCACCGAAAAGATTCTCCCAGCGGCTGTTTGTGATGCCGCCGGGATATTGCGAATCGCCAACCCAGGTGCTGTTGTCCTGCAAGCCGCCGTAGACTTGATAGGGATCGGCCATGTCTGAGCTGACGTGATAGAACTGCGAAATGGGAAGATTGTCGGCTTTCCACCAGGTGTTCGCGCCGTCGTAGGAATACCAGAGACCACCGTCATCGCCCTTGATGAGGTGATCGGTGTTGTCTGGATCGATCCAAATATCGTGAGAATCTGCGTGGGTGCCGTTGGAGACGCCGCTGAAGCTTTTTCCGCCGTCGTCGCTCATGATGAGGCTGAGGTCAGGCTTAAAGATTCTGTTTTCGTTCTTAGGATCGACGATGAGGTTGGCGAAGTAGAACGGACGCCAGACCATCATGTTGCTGCGGTCACGCTCCTGCCAAGTTTTGCCGCCATCGTCCGAGCGGAAGAGGGCACTGCGCGTGGACTCGATGAAGACATAAACGGTGTTGGAGTTGGAGGGAGCGATAGCGACGGCGAGGCGTCCCCAGGGCTTCGGTGGAAGGCCCTGTGCGGTCTTGTCGTCGAGCTCGCTCCAGTTATCGCCGCCGTCCGTGGTGCGGAAGAAGGCACTGCCGCTAGGAGCGGTGGGCTTTTCACCGCCGGAGCGGAAGGTCCAACCTTTGCGACGGAAATCCCACATGCCGGTAAAAAGAATTTTCGGATTGTTGGGATCCATAGAGAGCGTGGAGCAGCCGGTGGAGAGATTCGTGCCTTTCAGTATGAGGTTCCAGGTTTTTCCGCCGTTGATGGTTTTGTAAAGGCCGCGGTCTTCGCCGTCGCTCCAGAGTTTGCCGGGGACGCAGGCGTAGACGACGTTGCTGTCCTTCGGATCGACGATGATTTTGGAGATGCGCTCAGAATTTTTCAGGCCGAGGTTGGTCCAGTTTTCGCCACCGTCGGTAGACCGATAGATGCCGTCGCCGATGGAGACGCTGTTGCGCGTCCAGGCTTCGCCGGTGCCGACCCAAATGGTTTTGGGATTTTGCGGATCGATGGCGATGGCGCCGATGGATTGCGAGGTCTGCTTATCGAACATCGGTTTGTACGTGGTGCCGCCATTAACGGATTTCCAGATGCCGCCGCTGGCAGCACCGATGTAGACGGTGAGGCGGCCATTTTCCTTGGCGGCAGTGACGGCGGATATCCGGCCGCTCATGGTGGCGGAACCTATGTTGCGCGCTCCGAGGCCGGAGATGGCGTCGGAGTCGAATTTGATGGCTTGTGATTGAGGGCACGCAGACGGCGCCAGCAGAAACAGAGCGGCGAGCAGGTCGATAATGGTGCGAGCGAATCGAGTGAGGGGCATATCTTGTTCCTCAGTGTTGTGCTTGAAAAATTCTCTTGTGTAAGGCGGGAAAGATAAGTTCATCGGGGGCGGCTCACTTGGGCGCGGTGGTGGGCTTAGCGTCGGATTTTGTGATTGGGAGGGAGAAAAGAGAGTCGTCTAGCGGAACGTTGGGTTCGATTTTCTCGACCGTGAAACGCGACCAGTTTTCCGTGCCGGTTTCTGCGGATTCAATGGAAAAGGGGAAATAGACGCCGTCGACCCTTTCGTAGTCGCCGAGTAGCGTATCGGTGTATTGAAAAGCGCCGCGGACTTTCGATTGGTTCTCAAATTTGATTTCGAGGAAGGAGTCCGTGTCGAGGTAGTAATAGCGAATGTCGCCGTTCTTCAGAGTGAGTTTGATTTTGTAGCACTCGGTGCCTTCGACGGAATCGTGGCCCATGAGCTCGGCGGTGTGGCCTTTTTGTTTGTAGTCGACGAGAGGGCCCTCGAGATCGGCGTCAATGATCAGGGATTTGGTGTCATCTTGCGACATCAGCTCGGGATCCTTGCGACCGCCAAAGGGGTTGATCTGCCACGCCGAATGGCCATCGTAAGCCTGAACCTGCGCCATAGCTTGAATGATGAGATTTTCGCGTACCTTATCTTCGCGCTTGTTTTCCTGGACGTATTCGGCGCGGAAGCCGCCCGAAGAGAATCTGGCAGTCATTTTGAGGGTTTTTATGGCCCGCAGTTTATCGAACCCGCCACGCGCTTCGACATTTTTCGCGATGATCTCGTCGACGGTCTGCGCCGGCAGAGCAAGTGGCAGCAGAGCGAATAATGCGAGGGAAATCCACAGAAATCGTTTCATGGGGCAAGGCTCCTTCCCGACATTTGCCGGAGGACAACCCAATCGGTCCAGGCCGCAGATACTTTAAACCAGAATCCAGGGGAATGACTATAACTTAGAGTTTCGGCCCAATCCGTTGCTATGCGTGGAGGATGAAGGAAGCCAAAATGACTGCGGTGGATTAGTTCGTCCGGACCCTTAGCGTTTTTGCCGGAGTGACCGGGCGCAACTTGTACAGTTTGCTCGTGTCGGTAGTCGGCGCGGCCGTCGTTCTGTTTCTGTATTAACCAGAGGGCACAGTTCGATAGCCCGACCTGATGAAGCAACAACGCGCGGAGATCGCGTCCACCCTTCGTATTCAGAACCACCCTTTTTTCTTCTGTTTCTTTTGCGTTCCCGGGGTCACCGCTTGGACTTCAGTTGACACGGCGCTCTCACCGCAAGGGGGCGTGGTGGGATTGATCTTCGCTGGGCAGGGAGGGAGTACGGTCCTAACTACGTAGTACCAAGTCTGTCCGGGGCCCAAGTTCGAGTCTGTGTAAGTCATGTTGGACTCCTATAAATTGCATAGGCAGGTGTAGACGGACAGGGAATTGTCTGGACGTTCGCGCCTTGGCAGTCCGCGGGGCTCCACGTCACCGAGGACGCTATGCCGCTCTGGAGGAGTCCGGAAGGTTCAAATCCTTCGCCCCGACCACTTGCAGAATCAGTTCGCTAACGGCGGGTTATTGCATGCCTTCACGGTGTCTTCACCGTTTCCTCTGACCCGCCTTTCAGTTAGGATGTCCGGATAAAATCTGGTAACCGGTTTGTGGGCTCGCCGATGGAGTTGCGCCACAACCGGTCTCCTGAGGAGAACCCGGTGAATCGACTTCTTGTCGTGGCGTGTCTTCTGCTAACTTTTGCATTGGTTTCCTGCGTTCACGCTGCGGGACGCACTTGCGAACAACTCGCGCAACTTGCCTTGCCAAACACCCAGATCAGTTCGGCGAAACTCGTCGCAGCCGGAGCCTTCGCGCCGCCGGAGGTAGCCGAGCCTTGGATGCGCGCAGATGCATCCTTCTATAAACAACTCCCTGCTTTTTGCCGCGTCCTCGCCCTAGCCAAACCCACTGCGGATTCAGACATCAAGATCGAAGTGTGGCTACCCGCCACCGGATGGAACGGCAAATTCCGCGGACAAGGCAACGGCGGATTCGCGGGGTCCATCGATTATCGCGCGCTCGGATGGGCCATCGCACAAGGCTACGCTACGGCGGCCACCGACACCGGCCACGCCGCAGATAGCAGCGACGCAGTGTGGGCGCTGAACCATCCGGAAAAAATCATCGATTTCGCGCACCGCGCCATCCACGAGATGACCATCTTCGGCAAAGCAACCACGAACGCCTTCTATGGCGAGGCTCCCAAAAAATCTTATTTTGCAAACTGTTCCAATGGGGGCCGCCAGGCCTTGATGGAAGCACAGCGCTATCCGGACGATTACGACGGAATTTTAGCGGGCGCACCTGCCAACTATTTTACTCACTTGTTAGCAAGCGCCCTGTGGGACGCGCAAGCCACGACAAATGATCAAGCCAGTTATATTCCTAGCAGCAAGATTACTGCGATTGCCCAGGCTGTGGTTGCTGCCTGCGACGCCAACGACGGCGTGAAAGACGGCATCGTGAACGACCCGCGCCAATGCCACTTCGATCCCGCAACCATGCTCTGCAAGGGCGGCAATTCTGATTCCTGTCTCACGCAGCCCCAAGTAACCGCACTCAAAAAGCTCTACCAGGGCCCATACGGCTCCACCGGCAAACAGATTTTTCCAGGATTGCAGCCGGGAGGCGAACTAGGCCAAAGCGGCTGGCTGCTCTGGATTACCGGGCCAGCTCCCGAAAAGGCTCTGGTGTTTGCGTTTGACCACGGTTATTTTGCCGACATGGTTTATAGCCAGGCCGATTGGGATTACCGACACGCGAATCTCGACGATGCCGTCAAAGCTTCCGACGAAAAGTTCGCGAATGTTTTAAACGCCACACAAACCGACATGCAAGCCTACGCCGACCGTGGCGGCAAGCTGATCATTTATCATGGATGGAGTGATGCCGCGATTTCGCCGCTCAATTCCATCAACTATTACCAGAGCGTCATCGAAAAAATGGGCCAGGCGCAGACCGATTCCTTCGTTCGCCTTTATATGGTCCCGGGAATGCAACATTGCGGCGACGGTCCCGGGCCCAATGAATTCGGCGCGTATGGCGAAAGTCAGGTGAACGACCCGCAGCACAATATGTATCTTGCGCTTGAACAATGGGTGGAAAAAGGTATTGCCCCACCCACGTTCACCGCCTCCAAAATGGAAGGCGAAGGTCCCGCCGCAAAGGTAACCATGACCCGTCCGCTCTGCCCTTATCCGCAGCAAGCCAATTACAAAGGCACCGGCGATACCAACGACGCTAAGAACTTCTCCTGCGCCCCCGAAAAATAACCGCTGCCGACGACCCTACTCCTTTTTGCACTCCATGGTTCGGAGTTTCTGCAGAGGCCGGGCCTGGCCCTGCTGCCGTGCCTTAGACAGGCGTGCTAACGTCGCGCCGCATCGAGCCGAACTATGACCACGCCGGATCGATTCCAAGCTGAGCCAGTGACCTCTGTCACAGCCAACCGTGGGAACGACGCGTAGAAGGGATTGAGCCGGGGCTAGAGTCCTCGCAGTTCAATTGGAGAGGAGATGTAAAGTGCCAAACACAAAAACCATGAAAGCAGCTATCGTTGAGAAATTTGGCCAGCCGTTGGTTGTGCGAGACGTTCCAATCCTATCACCTGGGCCAGGGCAGGCCCTGGTAGAAGTCGTTGCGAGCGGAGTATGTCACACAGATCTGCATGCTGCTGAGGGCGATTGGCCAATCAAACCAACGCTGCCTTTCATACCGGGTCACGAAGGAGCAGGGATTGTGGTTGCCCTCGGGTCGGGGGTTACCCACTTGAAAGAAGGTGACCGCGTTGGAATCGCATGGCTGCACAGCGCCTGCGGGCATTGCGATTACTGCCTTTCCGGATGGGAGACGCTCTGCCCGGAACAGCAAAATTCGGGCTATTCGGTGAACGGAAGTTTCGCACAGTATGCATTGGCCCAAGCTGATTACTTGGGACGAATACCCAAAAACCTATCCTTTGTGGATGCGGCCCCGATCCTTTGCGCCGGGCTCACCACCTACAAGGGATTGAAAATGACGGAAACCAGAGCCGGTGAATGGGTTGTGATCTCAGGGGCGGGTGGGCTGGGCCACGTAGCCATACAATACGCGAAGGCCATGGGACTTCATGTCGCAGCGGTGGACCTCGGACAAGAAAAGATGGCGCTTGCCCGGAAGCTCGGAGCCGAAATCGCGATTGATGCGAAAATAGAGGACCCAGTGAAGGAAGTCCAAAAACAAATCGGCGGGGCTCATGGCGTGCTCGTAACTGCGGTTTCACCAATCGCCTTCCAGCAAGCAGTCGGCATGCTTCGCCGCGGCGGGACCTGCGTGCTAAACGGTCTGCCGCCTGGAGAGTTTCCTGTATCGATTTTTGACGTAGTTCTAAACGGCTACACTATACGGGGCTCCATCGTTGGCACTCGCTTGGACCTGGAAGAGGCGCTCGCGTTTGCCGGGGAAGGCAAAGTGAAAGCCACGATTGAAACCTTGCCGCTGGAATCCATTAACGAAGTCTTCAGCCGGCTCAAGAAGGGCCAGGTAAATGGTCGCGTTGTACTCGGCCTCAGGGAGGAAACGCCTGCGAACAAGGCGATCGCACAAGCCGCAAGCTAATTCAGGCTCCACTGGCATCTAGCGAAGCAGTGTGCTCTGCCCTTCTTCCCGTACTTCTTTTGCACATAACGGTACGTAACCGATCACTGGACTATGGGCCACCAGTTTTCCGCGTCCACCAGGCACAAGGGCGATCTGGCATCCGACCTTTTGAGCAAACCGTCCAATCAGCTCAATTCCCTCTCAGCCGTTATAATGCTCGCATGACGGCCTCCCCCACACAACACATGCAGTGCATGGAGGTCTCTGGAGGTAGCCAGCTCACCTCCAGTGGAGTCGAACTGCCCGGTCTCGATGTCTGGGTTTATAGCAAACCATTCGGCCAAGCCCAGCGTGGCGGCGATGTCTATTACGTCTCTAGTTGCGCCTCCGGTCGCATTAGCCGCCTGCTCCTTGCCGATGTTTCCGGCCACGGCAAATCCGTCGCTTCGATGGCCGCCGATTTGCGCACCTTGATGCGCCGCTTTGTGAATCGCTTGGACCAGAAAGAATTCGTCCGCCTCCTCAACGAGCAGTTCACTGCGCTCTCCAGCCAGGGTAGCTTCTCAACGGCGGTCGTCACCACCTTTTTCGCACCCAGCCGTCGGCTCTCTCTTTGCAACGCCGGCCATCCTCGTCCCCTTCTCTTTCGAGCCCTCGATGGCCGTTGGTCCTTCCTCGGTCAACACGACAACCCCGAAAAGAAGGGGCCGCGCAACATCCCTCTCGGCATCTTTCAACTCGCCGACTACGAGAATCTAGACATCGAACTTGACCCTGGCGACTGCTTCCTCAGCTATACTGACGCGCTCATTGAATCCTGCGACGCCGATGGCGAAATGCTCGGCGAAGAAGGGCTGCTACGTATCGTCAATCTTCTCGGCGACATCCCAGCGGAGAAACTCATCGCCACGATTCTCGAGGAAATTGCCGAGCGTTTCCCGGATAATCTTTCTGCCGACGACGTCACCCTAATGGTCGTTCGCGCTAACGGCCGCTCCCTTCACTTCAGCCTCCGAGAGAAACTCGATGCATTCGGGCGCTTTCTGAGAGCGTTTCTCCGCTCCCTGAACCCCCGCGCAGATCGCGCCCCGTTCCCCGACGCTAACCTCGCCAACATCGGCGGCGCGATCGTTCCGGCCCTCGGTCGTCGTTGGCGCGCCCCGCGTGCGTCCCCAAAATGAATCAGTCCGGGGGCGGGTGACCTTGCCCCTAAACCTACGTATTAGACTCAATCGAAGCCTACTCCATAGCGGTTCACCACATCCTTCGGGAAGGCACCCCACTTGCAATCTGCTTGGTGTCCCGGCATGCACTGGGGGCTCCCTCCAGGTTTCTCGAACTGTGCCGCCCTATTGTTTTCCAATAGGAAATTCGTATAGTGTTCCCGCTGGCTCCCGATCAGAGACATATGGCGCAAAAGACCGATGTGTGGCAAGGAACGCTGGCGCTCATGGTGTTGAAAACTCTAGAAGCACTTGGCGGTCTGCACGAGGAATCGCACGACGCATTGAGCAGACCAGTGGTGATTTGTTGTCGGTGAATTACGGGACTCTGTATCCAGCGCTGTTGCCAGCGCTCCGTGCGTCGCGAGCCGATCCGATGAGGGCCCTGCGCTATGAGTGAGGCGTGCCCATGAGGACGCTGCGAACATTCCTTCATCGGCTGAGTGGGTTGTTCCGCACGGGCCAGCTCGATCGCAAGTCGGATCGTGGACTATCGAGCCATCTGGACCTACACGATTCGGACAATTTGCGCGCGGGAACGACCGAACAGGAAGCGCGGCACGATGCGCTGATCAAGTTGGGCGGCATCGAACAATCGGTTCAAGATGTGCGCTTCGGCCTGCGGATGTTAGGCAAAAATCCCGGGTTCACGACAGTGGCGATTCTCACCCTGGCACTCGGCATCGGAGCGAACACGGCGATCTTTAGCGTGGTCAACGCCGTGCTACTGCGGTCCATTCCTTTTCCGCACCCGTCAGAGCTCATTGACATTTCCGCTCGCAACACCTCGTTTGACCTGCCCTATTTAAATATGTCGTTGCCCGATATCAACGATATTCGCTCCAGTGCGCGGTCTCTCGCGGGAGTTGCGGCATTTAGGGAAGTCTCCAAAGAACTCTCCGGGAATGGCAAACCGGAAAGCCTCAAAGGCGCGGAAGTCTCCGAAGATTTCTTTACGATTCTTGGCCTTCGACCGATAGATGGCAGGAGCTTCACCAGAGAGGACATCAAGCCTGGAGTGCACGTAGCGGTACTCAGTTACTCTTTGTGGCAGGACAGTTTTGGCGCCAATCCTACCGCCGTCGGACGGACAATTACAATCGATGGCCAACCGCACACCATCGTCGGAGTAATGCCGGATCAACTCGCGTTGGGCTTCGCGACTGACGCACAAATTTGGACGCCGTTACTTCCGAGTGATGAGGAACGTGGATCTCGCGCAGCGTCCACGGCTTCTGCGATTGCGCGACTAAAAACCGGGGTCACGTTAACCCAAGCGCAAAACGAACTTAACGCCATCTCCGCTCGCTTGGTATCCGACTATCCGGACGCGCACAAAGGCTGGAGCATTCAGGCGACGCCTCTTAAGGAGTACTTGTTTGGTGAGGCGCGGACTCCGCTCGCGGTTCTTTTTTGCGCCGTCGGATTTGTTCTGCTCATCGCTTGTGCGAATGTCAGCAATCTTTTTCTGTCCCGTGGCTGGGCGCGTCGCCGCGAATTTGCCATTCGCTTTGCGATGGGCGCAACACGTGTGGTTATCCTGCGTCAACTCGCAGTTGAATGCGTCCTGGTTGCGCTGGCTGGCGGTACCTGCGCCTTCGTTCTCGCCATGTGGACGCTCAATGGACTGCGGTCCATTCTTCCCCCCGATATTCCGCGCCTTCAAGGCATCCGCATCGATGGCCAGGTAGCTTGGTTCACGCTCGGCACATCGCTGGTTGCCGCATTGCTTGCCGGCCTTGCGCCCGCGTTGCTCAGCAGCCAGCAAGACGTAAGCCTCTCGTTAAAAGAAAACGCGGGTGGCTCGGCTCCCAATCTCTCTCGGGCGCCACATAATTTCCTGCAAAGGTCACTGATCACGGGCGAAGTAGCCATTGCTGCGATTTTGCTGATTGGTGCCACGCTGGCCTTGCGAAGTCTCGACCGACTGCTCCACCAGAATCTCGGATTCCAACCGGATCATCTCGTAACGTTTGAAATCGAGTTTCCCAAGTTTCGCTTTGCCAGTGAAGGGCAGGCAATCGCGTTTGTCGAGCAAGTTCTCGACCGATCACGGGCGGTTCCCGGCGTCATCGCGACCTCAGCAGGACTCGTGTTTCCAATGTCTGATGAGATCGCCGAAACGACGTTTGAAACGGAAGCCACAGTGGCTGATCCAAATCTCGGTGAACAACCGGCCTTGGGTAATCGTGTTGCTCCCGATTTCTTCCGGACACTCGGAATCCCGATGCTTGCTGGACGCGACTTCACCCGAGCCGACACAAAAGGCAGTCGGCCCGTCTTTATCGTAAATGAGGCCCTGGCTCGGAAGTATTTCGGCTCGATGGACGTAATCGGCAAAAGACTTTCAACGCGACGAGAATCGGGCCATCCGACGTGGGGCGAAATCGTGGGAGTGGTTGGCAATGTGCGCGAGGCAACCGCGAACGGAGAGACCAAGCCGCAAATTTATGCGCCGTTCTTTCAAATTCGCAATGCTACCCCAGTGTATGTGGTGGTTCGCTCGAATAGTGATCCCCTTGCCGTCGTTCCCGCGGTCGAAGAACGCATCTGGGCTGTCGACAAGAATCAGCCGATCATCTCCATTAAAACCGTTAAAGCACAAATTGCCGAAGTGAACGGCTCTCGCGTCTCACAGAGTATTCTGCTGGCCGTCTTCGCCGTGCTAGGTTGCGCATTGGCGCTAGTCGGAGTCTATGGGGTGATGTCTTACCTGGTCTCACTGCAGACCCGCGATATCGGTATACGCATTGCTCTTGGCGCCGATCGCAGGCAAATTCTTGGCTCGGTGATTTCGCAAGGAATGCAGCTCACGCTGGCCGGGGTTCTTATCGGCCTTGTGTGTGGCCTGGTGCTTACTCGTTTTATGCAGAGTCTTCTGTTTCTGATTAGTCCTACCGATCCGGTGATTTTTGCCAGCATCGCGATCCTACTTACGATTGTCGCTCTGGTTGCCTGCTACATTCCGGCTCGCCGTGCGACCAAAGTGGATCCCATGATTTCCTTGCGATACGAATAGATGTTGCGCGTGGAACTTGCGAATGAAAAGGAGCCACCGTGCCGCCGCTGATCCAACTAAGAAATGTTGAAAAGTCGTATCAGGCCGGCGCGCAAAACTTTTATGTGCTTCGCCGCATTAGTCTCGATATCCAAGCCGGCGAGTTTGTCACTTTTATGGGTCCGTCCGGGGCAGGGAAGTCCACTTTACTAGGCATCCTCGGCATGCTCGATTCGGCTTGGTCCGGCGAATACTTTTTTCTCGATCAACCAGTGCATAAACTGAATACCAAACAGCGCAATGAACTTCACAAATACAATATCGGATTCGTTTTTCAGAGTTATCACCTAATCGACGACCTCACTGTTTATGAAAATCTCGAGATGCCGCTTTCCTACAAGAATATCGTGCAAAAACAACGCGCAAGCCTGGTCTGCGACGCTCTCGATCGCTTCCATATTGTTGGCAAGAAGGATCTATTCCCCAATCAACTTTCTGGAGGCCAGCAACAACTTGTTGGTGTGGCCCGCGCCGTCATTCAGAACCCAAGACTGATCCTCGCCGATGAACCGACCGGCAACCTCCATTCCCTGCAGGGTGAGGAAATCATGCAACTCTTCAAGAGACTAAATGATGAAGGCACAACGATCATTCAAGTCACGCATTCTGAGAAAAACGCTGCCTATGGGAATCGTATCGTTCAACTCTCTGACGGTTGGATCGTCTCGGAGACAGCCGTGCCGGCCGAAGGAGCCTCCTAGCGAAGAGCCCTCTGGCCTGTTTTGAGGGGGGAGCGGTTTCCTATGCTAACTTCTCCCGAGCCATTCGCGTCAATAGCACATGCCTCTCTCCGAGCGATCTGCCTCATCTCCCCATCGAACAAATCGCCCTGGCTTTACGTACATAGAGGCAAGCCGATCTGGCACTGTAGGCTAAATGTGCGGGTATTGTGAGGCCCCATGGGAACACTCAAGCAGGATATCCGCTATGCACTCAGGAACTTACGGAAATCCCCGGGTTTTGCCATTATCGCCACGCTCACCCTGGCTCTGGGCATCGGTGCATCCACCGCCATTTTTAGCGTGCTCGAAAATATCCTTATCGAGCCCTTTCCCTATCCCGATGCCCAGCGCTTTATGTCCGTGCAGATTCACGATTCAGAACGCACCGACCCCGGAGGCCGGGGCGGGTACACCGACCCGGAATTCCTGGATTACGTAGCGCAGAATCAGGTCTTTGACCGGGTCATCGCCAATGACCGCGTAGACGTTCTGTATCGCACCAGCGAAGGCACGCAACTCCTGCAGGGGAATGACATAACACCGGGCACGTTTGAGTTTCTCGGTATGCCCGCGCTGCTTGGCCGGGTGGCCGAACCAGCCGACTATGAACCGGGTGCCCCTCCGATTTTTATCCTTCGCTATAAGACTTGGGTTAAAGAATTTGCCGGCGATCCTTCGGTATTGAATAAGACCTTCGTTCTGAACGGCACACAGCGGACCTTGGTCGGGATCATGCCTCCTCGCTTTGCTTGGGGCGATGCAGATTTATGGATTCCGGTGAAACCGCTGCACGCGGCAGCGAA
Source organism: Candidatus Acidiferrum sp. (assembly GCA_035314425.1). Taxonomy (GTDB): domain Bacteria; phylum Acidobacteriota; class Terriglobia; order Acidiferrales; family UBA7541; genus Acidiferrum. The sequence continues at coordinate 17,579 of DATFZN010000116.1, forward strand.
CACGGCCGTCGCCGGAGCTTTTCCGCACTATTGGTTTTTCCTGGGGCACCTGAAGCCGGATGTCTCCCACCGCCAAGCTGTTGCGGATCTAACCGTCCTGGCCAATCAGCTTTCGAAAGTCTATCCGAAAGACTATCCGAAGCATTTCTCAGTGGAGATTGTGTCGCTCACCGATCTTGTGGTCGGCCAGTTCCGAACCACCCTCTATATTGTGCTCGCGGCAGTGGGATTGCTCCTGTTGATCGGTTGCGGCAATGTGGCCAATCTCCTGCTAGCGAGAGCTACGACTCGAGAAAAGGAGTTTGCGATTCGTTCCGCCCTAGGAGCCAGTCGCCGCCGGCTGGTTCGCCAGTTGTTGGTGGAGAGTGTGATTCTGGCCTTGGGTGGCGCGATACTAGGTACCCTACTGGCATGGAGCGGCTTGAAATTTCTCGTGGCGTTGATGCCCCAGAACATCATTCCCGCGGAATCGGTTATCCGGCTGAATGCTCCGGTGTTGTTGTTCACTTTGGGAGTTACCATCCTCACCGCAATGCTCTTTGGCCTTTTGCCCGCCCTCCGAGTGGCGCGCGAAGATTTGAACGACCAGTTGCGCGATACCGGCAGAGGTCTCAGCGGCGGCTTTCGTCACGCCAAGCTTCGCAGCGCGGTCGTGATCCTCGAGGTAGCCCTATCCCTCACGCTCCTGGTCGTGGCGGGGCTGTTCATGCACAGCTTTGTTGCGCTTCGAGAGGTGCATCTCGGATTTCAGCCCGACCACATTTTCGTTGCACGGCTACCGCTGCCCGTCGACCGATATAAAACCGCCGATCAGCTCACGGGCTTCTACCGTCCACTGCTAGAACGAATTAAAGCACTGCCGGGCGTTCTGGCAGCCACAGAGACCAGTACCCTCCCGCCCTACGGCGGTATCCGAAGTGAAATCGAAGTCATCGGCAAGTCTCACGAGGACAAGTGGAATGCGATGTTCCAACTATGTAGCGAAGGCTATTTCCCGGTCCTCAAGATGCAATTCCTCGGGGGCCGGCCATTCACCGAAATTGAGGTCGCGGGCGCCCGCAAACTTGCGATCGTGAATCAAACATTTGTAAAAAAGTTCTTGCCCGGAGAGAACCCTATCGGCAGACAGGTGCGCATCGCCCAACTGGCCGAGTTCGAAGATAAAGTGCCTGAACCAGTTTTCGAAATCATCGGCTTGGTGTCCGATGCCAAAAACCGGGGGCTGCAAGATCCCCCTGACCCCGAAATCTGGATTCCTTATACCGTCACTGGTTCCGCTTTTCGCGGGATTTTGGTTCGCACTGCCGAAGAACCGCTCACCATGATGAATGCAGTTCGCCACGAGGTGTGGGCGACGGATTCGAGTGTGGCGATGACGTTTGCCGGAACGCTCGAAGGCTACATTAGCCAATTCTCCTACGCGGGGCCGCGCTTCGGTTCTTTGCTGATGATCATCTTCAGCACCATAGGGTTGATCCTGGTCACCATTGGCGTTTACAGCGTGCTCTCCTATACCACTGCGCGGCGGACTCAGGAAATTGGCATTCGGCTGGCGCTCGGCGCACAAGGCTCAGACGTGCTCGGGATGGTCGTCCGTATGGGTTTGCAGCTTGTCGCTATCGGCGTTGGTCTTGGTTTACTTGCCAGCGTCGCCCTTGGACGCGTCATTGCCACGCAGCTCTGGGGAGTGTCCGTGTACGATCCTTGGACTCTGCTAGGTGTTCCCCTGCTGCTTCTACTTACCGGTTTTCTTGCCTGCTGGCTGCCGGCTCGGCGCGCGGCTCGGGTCGATCCCATGATCGCCCTGCGTTACGAATAACTCGAATGATGATCATGCACATTCCGCTGCCGATGAGTGACTCTCTTTGCAGAGCGGAACTGCCAGCCTGGTTCGGGGTAAGCACTCTTTCCTGTGGTATCCCCACACAAGAAGTGGTAGATTCCTGTGGTCATCACACAGGAGAGTTCATGGGTGATTCCAAACTCGAGCTACTTCAGGGCACGCTGGATCTCATGGTGCTGCAGACACTGAACACCATTGGTCCGCTGCACGGTTACGGGATCGCCCGGCGCATCGAGCAGGTTAGTGGCAACGAGGTTCTCCTTAACCAGGGCACCATTTACGCTTCACTCGTTCGCCTCCAGCAGCGCGGCTGGATCTCTGCCGAATGGGGAACCTCCGACAACAATCGCAAAGCCAAGTTCTATTCCATTACCAAGAGAGGCCGCCAACAGCTCACCGAAGACGCCGCGTACTGGCAACGCCTCTCGAGCGTCATGAGCCGAGTGCTAACCATGAAGGAAGAGGAGGGCAAACCATGAGCGGGTGGCTTCGACAAACGGTTCTCCGCTGCGCATCGCTATTCCGCGGCGCAAAACTGGATCAAGACCTCGACGGGGAGATGTCCCTTCACCTCGACCTTGCCATCAAAGAAAATCTTGAAAGCGGGATGACTCCAGACGAGGCACGGCGCCAAGCGCTGATCCAATTCGGTGGCACGCAACAGGCGAAGGAAAATCACCGCGATGCCCGCGGCCTTCCTGGGCTTGAAACCCTACTGCAGGATTCGCGCTTCGCTTTCCGCATGTTGCGTAAGAATCCTGGTTTTACTGCGATCGCGGTGCTCACTCTTGCTCTCGGTATTGGCGCTAACTCCGCTTTGTTTTCTGTGGTCAACGGAGTCCTGCTCAACCCGTTGCCCTATCATGATCCTGACAAGTTGATCGCCGTCTACACGAAAACAACAGAGTTCAGCACCTCGACCATCTCGTACCCAAATTTCCTCGATTGGCAGCGCGACAACCGTTCGTTCTCATCTTTGGCGGCATTTCGCCCGGAGGATTTTAATCTGACAGGCATGAGCGATGCGGAGCGTTTGACCGGCAACATGGTTTCCGCAACATTTTTCCCACTTCTCGGCATTCGGCCAATTGCCGGCCGCGTATTCACGGAACAGGATGACCAGGTAGGCGCCGAACCGGTGGTGCTTATCAGCCAAAAGCTATGGAAAAGCAAATTTGCTTCTTCTCGAGAGACAATCGGAAAGTCCATCACTCTAAACGGAACGCTATACACCGTCGTTGGCGTGATTCCTGCCACCTTTCATTATCAGCACGACAATTTTCAGATGAACAGCGATCTCTACGTTCCAATCGGCCAATGGAACGATCCGACGTTCCGGGACCGAAGCACCCGCATGGGCACAGATGCTGTCGGCAGACTCAAGCCAGGAGTTACTCTCGAACAGGCGAAATTGGACATGGACCGCGTCGCCTCGCATCTTGCCGATATCTATCCCGAAGTAGATAAAGATTCAGGAATCAACTTGCTGCCGCTTAAAGAAAATCTGGTCGGAGATGTTCGCCCCATTCTCCTGATTCTGCTCGCTGCTGTCGGGTTTGTCCTGTTGATCGCTTGCGCCAATGTGGCGAATCTTCTCTTGGCGCGTTCCACTGGGAGGAAGCGGGAATTTGCCATTCGTTCTGCGCTCGGGGCTGGCACCAATCGCGTACTCCGGCAGCTGTTAACGGAGAGTATGTTGCTTGCCCTGGCGGGAGGTGCACTCGGAATGTTGGTCGCCGCATGGGGCACGCAGGCCGCGATCAAGTTACTGCCGGAAGCGTTGCCGCGCGCCGATGAAATTCATCTCGATGCCCAGGTGCTGCTGTTCACGCTTGCCGCGTCCGTCTTTGCAGGAATTCTTTTTGGAGTGGTGCCGGCCTTCAAATCTTCGCGCACTGAAATTCGCGAAACACTAAAAGAAGCTGGTCGCGGCGGAAGCGCGGCCCGGCACCATACACACAGCATATTCGTCGCGGTTCAAATGGCTCTTGCATTGGTGCTACTTGTTGGCGCAGGTTTGATGCTTCGCACGCTGACAAAACTCTGGAGCGTCGATCCCGGAATTAACGCGAACAATGTTGTGACTTTCAATATTGCTTCGGCGCAGCCCGTTGGCTCTACTCCTGAAGCAACTCGCGTGGCATTTCAGCAACTTCACGATTCCATCCGAGCTGTTCCCGGCGTCGAGGCTGCTTCGCTTACCATTGGGTCGTCCATCATGAATGGTGACTCTATGGTTCCGTTTTGGTTAGAGGGTCAGCCCAAACCTGAGTCGCAGTCGGAGATGAACAGCACGCTGTTCTATGTTACACAGTCAGAGTATTTGGATGTGATGGGGATTCCGCTGAAGCGTGGCCGCTTTCTGGCAGAATCGGACAACGCACATTCGCCTACGGTCATGGTGATTGACCAGCAATTCGCCAAGCGATACTTCGGCGACAAAGATCCAACCGGCGCTCACGTCAATCTCGCCATCCTCAATATTTCGGCGCAAATCGTTGGTGTTGTCGGCCATATTAAACAGTGGGGCCTTGATTCGGACGATACCGCCAAAGTTCAGGCACAGTGTTACATACCTATATCGCAAATTCCCGAAAGCGTGCTGCCGCTGTTCGACCGCAGCTTCAACGCAGTAGTGCGAACCGGTGGGCAGCCGCTCGCTTCGATGGATTCCATCCGTCACGCGGTGCAGCAAGTGAACAGTCAGATTGTGGTTTCTGGCACACAAACGATCAGCGGCGTCATTCGAGACTCTTTGGCCGATAAGCGTTTCCTTATGATTCTGCTCGGCGTTTTTGCCGCGCTTGCCATGCTGCTTTCCTCCATCGGAATCTACGGCGTTATCTCTTGTCTCGTCGGCCAGCGTACTCAGGAAATTGGCATCCGCATGGCTCTGGGTGCAGAACGCATGAATGTTTTGCGCATGGTGTTGGGACAGGCCGGGAAAATGATCATTTTCGGAATTGCAATCGGTATACTTGCGACCTTGGGATTGACGCGGCTTATGGCCGCTATGCTTTTCCGCGTGAGTCCTTGGGATCCGGCCACTCTCGCGGGCGTTGTCGTGTTACTTTCCGTTGTTTCGCTACTCGCCGGCTACATTCCTGCGCGGCGCGCCACCAAGGTTGATCCCGTGATTGCCCTGCGGTACGAGTGAACCATGAAGATTGATTTGCAATACGCGGCGAATCGGGAAAGGCTTTCGAGCTTTGACGGGTCGGGTTCCGACAATTGCGGAAGACGAGGGTGCGCGATGATCAACTGGCTCCGTCAATCGCTGCTTCGATTCGCGTCATTGTTCCGCCGTACGCGACGGGATCAAGACCTCGACGTGGAATTGGCTGCGCACCTGGAACTGGCCCTCAACGAGAATCTTAAGAACGGCATGACCCCCGCCGAAGCGCGCCGCCAAGCCCTCGTTCAGTTCGGTGGTATCGAACAGACGAAAGAACTTGTGCGTGATACCCGCGGCCTTCCGCTGGTTGATGAATTTCTACAGGACTTCCGATTTTCGCTGCGCGTGTTGCGCAAATCGCCCGTCTTCACAGTAATTGCTGTCCTTACACTGGCCCTGGGGGTAGGTGCCACCACCTCCATCTTCAGCGTGGCCTATGGCGTTCTGCTCCGTCCACTTCCTTATCACCATCCTGAACAAATCGTACAGCTGTGGGAAGTGAATGCCACCGGCGGCAATATGCATTTTGCCGACCCCAATTTTGCTGACCTTCGTTCCCAAAATCACTGCTTGCAGGCCGTTGCCCAGTACAGTGAGGACCTCCAGTCAGTTTCGGGCGGCAGCGAACCCACGCGCACCAGGATCAGTTCGGTCTCGAAGGATTTTTTCTCGGTTATGGATGTTCAACCTGTGCTGGGGCGGGGGTTCGCACCGGAGGAACAAATCGTGGACGCGCCACTCGCCGCACTTGTCAGTCAAGCCTACTGGGAGCACTCTCTTGGCGGTGCGCGAGACCTCTCCTCGATTCATCTGAAAATCGGTGCGCGATCTGCCTCGGTCATCGGCGTGCTTCCCGCTGCGTTTCGATTCCCGGACAAGAGTGATATCTGGATTCCACGCGAAATTTATCCGTCCTTGCCGAGCCGCACTGCTCACAATTCGCTAGTCGTCGGTCGATTGCGCGAAGGCAACTCGGTTAAAGCTTCGCAGAGCGAACTTTCACAAATCGCCGTGCGCCTAAAACAGCAGTACGGCGAGGATACCGCTATGGTCGACTTTGCCGTCGAGCCTCTCCGCGAGGCCATGACCAGCAATATGCGCCCCGCACTGATCATTCTTCTTGGGGCCGCGGGTTTTCTTCTTGTGATCGCTTGCGCCAATGTCGTGAACCTCATGCTGGCGCAGGCAGCAGGCCGCGAACGGGAACTCTCGATTCGCGTGGCACTAGGAGTTCGGCGGAACCGTCTCATCCGCCAGTTTCTTACCGAAGCATTCGTGCTTTCTCTCACCGGAGGTGCGCTTGGAGTTCTTTTCACCCTCTGGTCAATCGATGGCCTGCTAGCCATCGCGCCGAGTAACTTTGCCAGGCTCGAAGATGTCTCCGTCAATCTTCCCGTTCTTCTTTTTTCGCTGATGGTTGTTCTTCTGGTTGCAATCACCTTGGGATTGTTCAGCGCCATTCGCGCCACGTTGGGCGATCCGCGGGCCACCTTAAAGGAGGGTAGCCAAAGACAGACCGGTACGGTCACGGAACAAAGACTGGGGCGCCTACTGGTTACGACACAACTTGCCATAACTCTGGTACTTCTTGTCGGAGCTGGGCTTCTTGGCCGAAGTCTCCTGAAGGTCCTGTCGGTCGATCCTGGGTTCCACGTCGATAATGTTCTCACCATGGATATCGGACTTCCCGACGATCCCACGAAATTCCAGCGTATCCAGTTTCTAGATGAACTCCTCCAACGTCTTCAGCAGGTACCCGGCGTGGAAGAAATTGGCGGTACAAACGTCTTGCCACTTAGCGGTACGGGGCGCGCGGACGGCGCTTATGTGCTCATGAATCCAGCACAGATTTCTCCAATGACTCAGGATCTTTTCCGGAGGATAATCGGTGGCTCCTTGCAACAGGATCCCGTTTTACTAGCTGAGTTCTCAAAATTCTTCGACAATATTTTCAAAGATAAATCGCACCTTGGGGAAGCCGACTACTGTGTTGCCTCGGACCGTTTCTTTACTGCGCTCGGAATCCCACTGCGAAGTGGCCGGTACTTTGACGCGCGCGACACGATCGATGCACCTCACGTCGCCATCATCAGCCAGTCCTTGGCAGACGAAAAATGGCCGAACCAGGACCCCCTGGGTCACTCGCTCGAATTCGGCAATATGGACGGCGATCCACGTCTTCTGACCGTCGTTGGAGTCGTTGGCGACATCCGAGATCGCAGTCTGGAAGCTCCGGCACGCCCCGCGATCTATGTCAATTTTCGCCAACGCCCACAAGCCGCCGAAAGTTTCATCATTGTCATGCGAGCTTCTGGCAAACCGGAGTCCATCAATTCCGCCGCGCGCGAAATTCTTCGCGCACTTGACCCTAACATTCCTCCGCGATTCGGTAGCCTTTCACAGACCTTTGCTGCTTCAGTCGATGCACGTCGTTTCAGCCTAACCCTCGTCGGCATTTTCTCCGGTGCGGCTCTGCTGTTGGCAATCGCAGGCATTTACGGCGTGACGTCCTACTCCGTGACACGGCGCACCAGAGAAATCGGGGTTCGCATGGCTCTCGGCGCCACGGCTAGCGAGGTACTCGTTCTGGTGCTCGGCCAAGGGGCGCTGACCAGTGCGGCAGGTATCGCCATCGGTATCGTGGGTTCGTTGATTATGACCCGATGGCTTCAATCGCAACTTTTCGGTGTCAGTCCCGCGGATCCCGCGACATTCATCGCGGTCGCGCTGCTATTGACACTGGTGACGCTAGCGGCCTGCGGCATTCCGGCGCGTCGCGCGACTAAGGTCGATCCCATAATTGCGTTGCGGTACGAGTGAAGGAAACTTAGATATGGACATACAACGACCATCGAACGCACGCGCCAAGAAAATTCGCCTCTTTGTGTATTTGGCGATTGCTGTCATGTCCGTGGCTGGTGTCACCTATGGAGTTTCTCATCTTCGCCCGGCGGCTCCCGCTGTCGACAAAGCCACGGTCTGGACCGACGAAGTCAAGCGTGGACCAATGCTGCGCGAAGTAAGAGGCATCGGCACGCTAGTTCCTGAAGACATCCGTTGGATTCCCGCGCAGACTGATTCACGCGTTGATCGCATCGTCGTTCATCCTGGCGCCATCGTTCAGCCTTCCTCGGTGATTCTGGAATTGAGCAATCCGGAACTCCAGCGAGACGTTCTCGACTCCGAATATCTACTGAAAGCCGCACAGGCCGACTATGAGAATCTCAGAGTTACTCTCAACAGCGAATTGCTCAATCAAAAATCTGCGACGGCGACGGTACGTAGCGACTACGAGCAGGCTAAAATTCAATATGAAGTTGACGAAAAACTTCGCGCGGAAGGACTTGGTACAGATGTTACGGCTAAGCTCTCGAAAGTCAGACTCGAGCAACTCGGTATTCGCCTGAAACTTGAGGAAGATCGCACCGCCAACTCCGCTGACTCCGCCAAAGCCCGACTGATGGCGCAACAGTCCCATGTCGATCAGCAAAAAGCTCTCTATGCCTTGAAGCACAGTGAACTCGATGCCCTTCATGTCCGTGCTGGCATCCAGGGCGTCTTGCAAATAGTGCCGGTCGAAGTTGGCCAGCACGTTACCCCCGGCACAAATCTGGCGCGCGTCGCAGACCCCAAAAAACTCAAAGCCGAAATTAAGATTGCCGAAACGCAAGCCAAGGATGTCGCTATCGGCCAACCCGCAGCGATCGATACCCGCAACGGTATTGTCAAAGGTACCGTTTCCCGGATAGATCCTTCGGTGCAAAACGGTACCGTCACCGTGGACGTGCAGATTACCGATGCCCTGCCGAATGGCGCGCGGCCCGATCTTAGCGTCGATGGCACGATCGAACTCGAAAATCTGCGTGATGTCCTCTACGTTGGCCGGCCAGTCCATGGGCAGTCCGACAGCACGATCGGGATCTTTAAGCTGGTGGAGGAGGGTTCCGAAGCAGTTCGAACCCGCGTGAGGTTGGGAAAGAGTTCCGTCAACACGATCGAAATTCTCGAGGGACTCAAACCCGGCGACAAAGTCATTCTCTCGGATATGTCGGCATGGGATGCGGTCGATCGAATTCGTTTGCGCTAAGTCTAATTATTCAAGTTTTGGAGGTGGTTCGCATGAGTTCACCGAACGGCACGGTCATCCAGATGCAAGGTGTCAGCAAGATTTTCTTTACCGACGAACTGGAAACTCACGCCTTGGCAGCAATCGACCTTGAAATCAAAAAGGGGGAATACGTGGCCATCGCTGGTCCGTCTGGCTGCGGCAAATCCACTTTGCTTGCTATTCTCGGACTCCTCGATTCTCCTACAGAAGGGAACTACTATTTAAACGGAGAATCGGTCTCCAGTCTAAAGCTCAGCGAACGTTCCCGCATTCGCAATCGCGAAATAGGTTTCATTTTTCAGGCGTTTAATCTGATTGGCGATCTCACCGTCTATGAAAATGTCGAATTGCCTCTTACCTATCGAGGTATGGCTTCGAGCGAACGCAAGCAGAAAGTACAGAACGCTCTTGAACGCGTCGAAATGGCACACCGCGCCAAGCACTATCCCGCGCAACTCTCCGGGGGCCAGCAACAACGTGTTGCCGTTGCCCGCGCTCTGGTTGGCGACCCGCTGATTCTGCTGGCCGATGAACCTACGGGAAATCTTGATTCAAAGAACGGCGATTCTGTGATGGAGCTGCTTCGGGACATACATCGAAACGGCGCCACCATCTGCATGGTCACTCACGACCCTCGCTATGCCGACCATGCCGAACGCACCGTGCACCTGTTCGATGGAAAAATTAGCGAGGAGACTTCTCCGGTGCACCATTGATCGTCGGGAGTTGCGCTTTCCCCCCGATCGATCGGCTTTTCTTGATTGTTTGGCTTTCTACCGTACCTACATCGTCGCAATCATTGCAAGCGCATGCAAAATAACGGAGAGTAGCCAGGTGAAGGCTGCCTATCTCAGGGAACCAGGGACAATCGACAAGGAACCGCTCCGCGTAGGAGAGGTGCCTAGACCCACCCCCGCGCCCGGTCAGTTGCTCTTGCGCGTCCGTGCTTGCGGTGTGTGCAGGACCGACTTGCATATTGTAGAAGGCGAGCTGCCACAAATTCTTCAAGAGGTGATCCCCGGCCACCAGATTGTGGGCGACGTGGTGGACGGGTCACGGGATCTCCCGGCTGGCACGCGCGTGGGAGTATCGTGGATTGGCGGTACGGACGGAACGTGCTGGTACTGCCAACACGGACTAGAAAATCTCTGTGACGCCCCGACGTTTACAGGGTATAGCGTAAACGGAGGTTATGCGGAATATGTAGCGGCACGTCAAGACTTTGTATTTCCTCTTCCTTCGAATTTGGATGACCTGCACGTAGCCCCTCTTCTCTGCGCAGGCATTATCGGGTTCCGAAGTGTTCGGGTCGCAGGCGTCGAACCCGGAGACCGCGTCGGGCTCTTCGGATTTGGATCCTCCGCGCATTTAGTAACGGCTGTCTTGCACTCCTGGGGTTGCCCCGTTTATGTTTCCACCAGAGGAGCCTCCCATCGCGATCTGGCAGCCTCATTGGGAGTTGCCTGGGTCGGAGATGAAACAGAAAAACCACCAGTGGAATTGGATCGAGCCGTGACATTTGCTCCGAGCGGAGATGTGGTAGTCGCCGCGCTCAGAAGTCTCAGGAAGGGCGGAGTCCTGGCGATCAATGCGATCCATCTGGACCGCATTCCAGAATTCGACTATGACCGCTTACTTTGGGGCGAACGCCAGATTCGGAGCGTAGCGAACATGACTCGAGAAGACGCGAAGGACTTTTTGCGCCTGGCGGGCGAGATCAAATTGAGTCCCAGAGTCACGGTCTTCGAACTGGATCGAGCTAGTGATGCCCTGGCGGCCCTGAAACGAGACCAAATTGACGGCTCAGCGGTGATTATCCCCTAAGGTTTACCGATGGGGGGATGTTATGTCACCCCAGTGAGGCGAACGCCGTTGCCAATGGGCTAGCGCTCGGCGGCCTAGGGCGGTGCGGCTTATCATACTTAAGTTTCTACTTGACTATGTAACCCGGCGCGTAGATACTTTAGGTAGCACTTAACTATTATAGATTGCAGGAGGATTTCATGGACAAGCGATCCGTCACCCACGGCACCTTCGTCATTGAACGGAATTACCCCACCTCGCCTGAGCGGCTGTTCGCCGCACTTGCCGACCCGGCGAAGAAGCGGCGCTGGTTTGCCGATAGCGAAGGGGGTGAAGCGGAGGTGTTTGAGATGGATTTTCGCGTGGGAGGGAACGAGCGAACGACCCGCCGTATGCCGGCGGGATCGCCATTTCCTGGTGTGGCGCTTACGAACCATTCGACCTATCAGGACATCGCACCCAATCGCCGTGTGGTGATTGCCTATACGATGACCCTCGGTGACAATCGCATCTCGGCCTCGCTGGCCACCTTTGAACTGCTGCCCGCGGAAAAAGGAACTGATCTAGTGTTCACGGATCAGGGAGCATACTTTGCGGGTGCCGATGGCCCTCAAATACGTGAACAAGGATGGCGGCACTTGCTCGAGCGATTGGCAAAGGAACTGGCCGCGCGTGAAAACAAGTAATCGAAAGGCGGAAGGCCGTGCGCAGGCAGCAAGCTAACGTCAACCTGGTATTCCACGCGCTAGGCGATGCCACGCGCCGAGGGATTGTGGAGCGATTAAGCGAAGGACCCATCTCGGTCTCGCTATTGGCGAAGCCTCTTGAAATAACGCTGGCCGCGGTGATGCAGCACTTGCAGGTTTTGGAAGAAAGCGGCCTAGTGCGTAGCGAAAAGGTTGGGCGGGTTCGCACCTGCCGGATCGAGCCTGCGGGGCTTTCCGCGGCAGAGCGTTGGATCAATGATCGCCGCTTGAGTTGGGAAAGGCGGTTCGATCGCCTGGGTGAACTGCTAGAGGAGCCCGACACGTAGTGAGCCGCTCCCGTTTCTTCGCTGCGCTCTTTCTACCGTATGGCAAAGCGGAAAACCTCAATTTAGACGATCGGCAGGAACGGCGACTGCAGCTGGGAAATTCGTTTTTTTCTCGGTCGCAACTTCTGTTTTGTAACTATGAGCGCTGTCATTTAAGACGTGCGTTACTTCCGCCCCATTTAAGTAACGCAAGGGAGTGGATTCCGAAGTCCGCAGTGTCACCTCGACGAGGGCCACCAGGGTGGCCCGCTCGGCGGGCGTTATTTTATCGCCTAACATCGTTCCACATTTTTCAAAAGTGACATACGACGACGCGCACCCATCGCGAGATTCTTTGCTGAAGTTGGCAATGGAGATTGTCGCCGGCAAGAGCGGGAAGGTCGCACCGAGAAAAATTGCCTGGCATGGATAGAGAATGCCACCTTTGGCGATCTGCAAAGACAGGTCGTCCGTTCCAAGCGCATGAACCAATTGCTCCTCTGGAAATCGCCAATTGGTGAAACGCGCAATCATTTCAAGCACGGCCGCGTCTGGCGTCGGAGCAGATCTTGGCGCAATCCACAACCGTTGTTCTACCTGACGCAAAAGTTTTTCGGCCGAACGGCAATCATGGCCGCACACGACCAGCCCGTGATTTCCAAGGATGAAGACATCCGTCTCCGGGCGTTCGGCTATCGCGCTTTCGACCTCCTGGGCAAGCGGCAATCCCGATGCAGCGTAGGGAACCCACCGCCAGTGCAAACCAGCGAGCCGCTCTTTGAGCAGTTCGGCTCCGTCTAGCAGAATTGCCCAGGCGATCGCGTTGATGGAATGAACGTGAATCACAACGCGATGACGAATAACCGCGTGCATAGCGGTTTCAATAGAAGGGCTAGAATTGCCTTGAAGCGCAGAATGAGCGGAGATCTCTAGATTGCGGCGGATCGAGGCCCGGACTTGCGACAGGTCGAGGGGTACGAAAGAGTCGGCTTGCAAGGCATCCGAGAGCAGCTTTCCGGAAGCCTTAATCCAGAGGATCCCGCCGAGTTTTATGGACGTATTCCCGTTGCTCGCTTGAACCAGGAGGGGATCAGAACCGATTTGCGCGGACAAATCCCGAAGATTAGAAAGCTCTCTTTCATGCCGAGTGCACAAGAGTTTTGCAGGGTTGGCCTTTTTCACAAGCTGATTTCTCCGCCGGTTTTGGTCTCGACAACCTTATTTCCAGGCTGCAGAACGTTCAGTGCCCTGGAAGATTGCTTTCCATTTTTCGAGCGCGCTCGATTCTGACCGATCTTAATGGATGCTTGGAAAATCCTCCCAACCGATAGGAGTCCTCCTAATTTGTGAGCACCTACCGCTGCAAGACCCATCGAAGCGAAGCACCCGCACGAGGAACAGTCGGGCGTTCCGCCAAACTGGCAGGGAGTGATTTTCGTTTCCAAATCAGCCGACAAGGTCTGCGTGGTGAGAGCGAAAATGCAATCTTCAGGACTTTTCGGAGGAGAAGCGAACTGGCGAATAAGCCCTTCCGGCATTTGCAGCTTCGGATATTTCCTTGCTAGTTGCAGCATATCGGCGATCGCTTGGGTTCGCTCGGTTGGCGTGAGGATCTCCGGCATCTGGTCACCGATCTGCGGCGTAAACATGCTGAACCAAACTCTCTTGACCTGTGGACGAGGAATCCAGAAATCAAGGAACTCCGCAAGGTAACCGGGTTTCTTCATCATCTGGCCGGTTACGGTGCAATGGACAATGACTTTCTGATCGGCGATATTTTTGAGGATGCGAGCGTACGTTGCCGGCGCGCGACGAACATCGTGTTCCGGCTGCAAACCATCAATCGATACAACTACATTCAACTGAGAGAGGCTGGCCCATGTGGGACCCATCGTTCGGAACGCACTGGTAACGATCTGTACGTGAATACCGCGCGCCAACAAGAGAGGAATCAGAAGCTCGAGTTCGCGGAATCTCACCAGGGGATCGCCACCAACGATGGATAGATGCAAAGGTTTGATTCGATCGACTACCCTCAGAACGCCATCGACCAAAGTCTGGCCTCTATAGTCGTTCAGCTCGCGCAACGTTTTCCCGCCGCCGAGGTGATCAGCCTCATACGCGTAACATCCGGGGCATTTCAGTGGGCATTCGCGGGTGATCTCAATAGAAAGAGCCGGGGGATCACCTTTGAGGATCTTGCCCCACGCTCGAATGATGTGATGTGTGTCCACCGGCGTTGTGTCTTTTCCGGCCGCCTTCTAACTCTGCGGCCTCTGGGCTTCTTCGCCCCGCCTGAGATTTACCGGCTGCGGAGATAAAGCACCCGAGAGTGCTTCTTTACCTAATAAACTGAACCGCTCGAGGATGAACAGAACAGGAAGATGATTTGCCGTTTGATCCGCCGACAAGCTCCCTAGACGCTGCTGAACAGCGTAGGCAATTATATACAGATCCTTTCAAATACGCACTCCGTCATGTAAAAAGATCAGTCGGCCAGATCGTCGCTAGTGTCCAAGCAGATATCCTGTTCCCGTTAGCAACGGAATGATTTATCATCGTCCCGGTGATGCCTCACAAAGAACCCTAAGTCGTGCATCCATTGTTTCTGCCGGGTCGTGCCGATGGCCTGCGGATTGCACAGTGTTGCCAATCATTTTTGTTCATTACGCTCGGAGCGACAAGGAGATTGCCAATGTATTGGAGTCCTGCCGGTATTAGCAAACGCATCGCGATTATGGGCGCAATGTCTGTTGTTGCCCTGACCTCTGCGGTTGCGCAGAATCCCGAGTTACAGCAAAAACTTGCGGCTGTAAAACAGAGCGCTGCAGAAAATCAACAAAGGCTGCATCAGTACCAATGGACGGAAACGACGCAGCTCACACTAAAGGGAGACCCCAAGCCGGCATCCACAAATTTGTGCCACTACGGTCCCGACGGCCAGGTTCAAAAAACCTTGATCAGCCCTCCACCACAACAACCGAGCGGGGGCAGACTCAAACAAAGAGTCATTGAAAAGAAAAAAGCAGAGATGAAGGATTACATGGGCGATGTGAAAGCCCTGCTCGGCCAGTATGTCCCGCCAGACCCGCAGAAAATGCAGGCAGCGTATCAAGCGGGTAAACTATCCCTGAATCCCGCAGGCGGCTTGGTGAATTTGGTTTTCAAGGATTACTCGATACCCGGCGATCAGATGACCCTCACCTTCGACGGTGCCAATAAGAAGATCGTATCGGTGAGCGTAAACACCTATATGGGAGAAGAAAAGGACGCCGTTACCTTGCAAATACAGATGGCGAGTCTTCCGGATGGCACCAACTACGTGCAACAGTCGGTATTGACCGCCACAGCTAAACAGCTGGTCGTGACCACCACAAACTCCAATTACCAAAAGATGTAGCGGTCGTGCGGTGCAGCGCGCCAGGCGCAGCCGGATTTCCTCCCGCGCGCTCTGAAGGGAAAATTCGGTTCCTGGAATTGGAATGCTCGATCAACTTCGATTGATGCCAGCAAGTTTTTGTCCGGGGGCGATTGGCAAAGCCTTTTGCTCTCTACTGCTCCTGACGCTCTGCCTAGCTCCTCCGGCCCGCTCCCAGGATTCTGAATTCCTGCCGGAAGTAGATGCGTACCTTAAGCTGAACCCTGATGTGCGGACCTATCTTCAAGCGAAGGACGATCGAGAAGGCGGCGATCCGACACAGTTCGAATTTGGCCCCAGCATTGAGTTCTACCTGAAGCCGCTCCTCAGACCGAAACAGGTTGCGCTTTTTGATTTGGATGACTCAAAATCGAGGCCCCTGGTGCTTGAAGCCGGCTATCGCCTCCTTGCCCAACCGAATACACCGCTAGAAAATCGGGAATTGGTAGCTGCCACCTTTAATTTCCCGCTTGGGGCGGGTGTGCACTTGTCAGATCGCAATCGATTTGACCTCGATTGGAAAGAAGGAAAATTCACCTGGCGCTATCGGAACAAAGTAACGCTCGAACGAACGTTTGCGGTTCGTTCCTATCACTTGATTCCGTACATTGCCGCGGAACCCTTTTATGAAAGCCAATACAGTAAATGGAGCAGCACCGATCTCTACGCTGGTTGCCTGTTTCCGGTTGGCAAGCATTTCCAATTTAACGTTTACTACGAGCATGAAAACAATACCGGCAAAAAGCCCAACCAGCAGCAGAACGATGTGGGGCTGGCCCTCTATATGTATTTTTCAGCGCCGAAACAATAACACTTTAGATTGACTTGAAATCGATTGTCAGCACGGTTATGTCGTCCTGTTGTCCCTGTCCGCGCGGTTGCTCGGACCAGCGCGACAATTCGTCGAGCAACCCGTCGGCAAATTGATCCACGGCCAGTTGCTGGTGGCTATCCATAAATTTCATAAACCGGGCCGTACCAAATTCCAGCTCCGATGGGCTCTTGGTTTCCGGCACGCCGTCGGTGTAAAGGATCAAGCGGTCACTTGCTGCCACCGGCAATTCGAGTGACGTGTAGGTTGCTTCGGGGAACATCCCTAGGAAGAGGCCGTTTTCCACAACTTCACTTACTTTTCCAACAGAATTTCGCCAGAAAAGAAGGGGAGGATGCCCGGCGCCGGCGTAGGTCATCATTTTCTTTTCCATGTCGACGTAAACGTAAGCGGCAGTCACGAAATTGTGCTCGAATTTTCCGCACAGCGCTTGGTTCAGGCCGGATAGAACGCGGGCCGGATCGGAAGCGTGTGCGGCTTGCGCGGACAGGGCAACTTGCAACATCGAGGCAATCAGCGCGGACGGCAAGCCATGGCCGGAAACGTCAGCGATCAAAACGCCCACATGTTTGTCGTCCACGACAATGAAGTCATAAAAATCACCGGCCACAGAAGTCATGGGCATGTAGCGGGCCACGATATCGAGGCCGCTTAATTTGGGAGTGTCGCGCGGCAAGATGGATAGCTGAATCTGCCTGGCCATTTCCAGTTCGATGTTGATCGCCACGAGTTGCCTGGCAATCTGTTCGTGGGCTTCCCGTAGCTGCAGGTGGGTTCGCACGCGGGCCTTTACGACTGCCTCGGAGAAAGGCTTGTGGATATAGTCCACGGCGCCAACCTCAAATCCTTTTGTTTCGTCCTCGGTGCCTGTTTGTCCCGTTAGGAACAGGACGGGAATATCCTTGGTCTCGGAATTGGCCTTCAGGCGGCGGCAGACTTCGTAACCATCCATCTCCGGCATCATCACATCGAGCAGAATCAGGTCGGGCTTGTCTTCTCCCGAAGCGATGGCCAGGGCCTTCTGACCGCTCGTGGCGACCTTCGTTTTATAGCTCTCCTTGAGGGCACCGGAAATTACGGCGAGGTTGATGGGAGTGTCGTCAACGACCAAGATTGTTTTTTGCGGCGGGGCCGGATTAGCCATCGTTTTTACTCCAGTTTTAGAGAGAGGCGGGTGGAAATTTCGGAAACAGATTTTAGTGCACCTGCGAAATCGAAATTGCTTACGCGCTCGGAGAGCATATTCAGCTCTGCTTCGGTAAGCACCTTCGATAGGATGGGCCGGGCCTCGAGGATGAAATCGGACGCTTCCCCATCGTCATTGCTCAATAATCGCTTCAATTGAGTTAGGGGTTTACCTATGGTCGCGGGGTCCCCATTGGTTTCTGTGGCTGCTTGTTCGGGCGGCAGAGCAGATTGAATCGCACTGCGGGTCGTCCCGAGCGAAGCCGCGAGACCCAGTAACGCGTCATCGACACCCGTTCCCGTCCTAAGCGCTGTCTCGGCCTCGGCAGCCGCCGTAGCCAATGCCGCCGCTCCCAGGTTGGCAGCAGAGCCTTTCAAGGAATGCGCGGTACGGGCAGCCGTTTCCCTATCGCCCGCGGTGAGGGCCGTCTGGATCTCCTCGACCGCTCCCGCCGAAGATTGCGCGAATTTGCGTAGAAGTGATTCATAGCGCTTGGGATTGCCACCGGTTCGCTTCAAAGCGGAAGCCGTATCTATTCCGGAAATCTCTAGCGTCGGAGCTTCGGGAAGTTTCGCCGGTTGCGAATCTTGAACTTCGGCAGCCTCTGCCTTAGGCGTTTCGCGTGGTTGAATCCAGCGCAACAGGGTATTAAAAAGGGCTTCGGGATCGATGGGCTTCGAAACATGATCGCTCATCCCAGCTTCGATACATTTTTCACGATCGGTGGCCATCACATTGGCAGTCATGGCCACGATGGGGAGGGTTGCAAATTTTGGATTCGAGCGAATCGCCTTGGTAGCCGTGATTCCGTCCATCACCGGCATCTGCATATCCATCAACACCAGGTCGTAGGGGCGCTCGTCAACCATTCGGACGGCAACTTCTCCATTTTCTGCTTGATCGATCAAGAGATGAGCGTCTTCGAGCAAGCCGAGTGCGACTTCTCGATTGAGTTCGTTGTCCTCTACCAACAAGAGTCGTCGGCCGCGCAATCGAGAAAGCTCGGGAGCTGGGCCACTCGGCGTCTCCGGGGCATTTTCCTGAGTGACGCCCAAAACGTCGATGGCGGAGTCAAACAGCATGGACGCGGTGACCGGCTTGATCAGTACATTGGCGAAAGCATTGTCTTCGGCTTGCTTCATCACCTCTTCGCGGCCGTAGGCCGTAACCATCACCAACTGCGGACGGCGGGCAAGGCCGGGAAGTGCGTGAATTCGTTTGCCCGTTTCGATGCCATCGATTCCCGGCATCTGCCAATCGATGTACGCGATTTCATACGGCTCGCCAAGTTCGGCAGCGCGCCGCACCATTTCAATTCCTTCTAGTCCCGAAGGAGCCTCATGCACGATAAAGGTCATGCTCGTAAGCAAGCTCGACAGTACTGCGCGAGCTTGCGGATTGTCATCGATGATCAAAACGCGGCGACCGCGCAGATCGGGGCGGGGAGCAGTCCGGGACGGCATCGCGCCATCCCCTAGCCGGGCGGTAAACCAAAACGTACTGCCCTTACCCATTTCACTCTCGACGCCAACATCGCCGCCCATCAACTGGGCCAAACGCTTGGAAATTGCCAACCCCAAACCGGTGCCGCCGTGCTGTCGCGTGGTAGAGGCGTCGGCTTGCTCAAACGCCTGGAACAGACGACCCATCTGCTCTGGAGTCAGCCCAATACCGGTATCACTGACGGAAAAACGGACCAACTGGGCATTGTCTGATTTTTCCTGGACGCTGGCTTTCACAACAATCTCTCCGGTTTCAGTAAATTTAACGGCGTTATTGCAAAAATTGATCAGGATCTGACCCAAGCGAAGTGGATCGCCTTTGAGTTGAGTTGGAACTTTGGGGTCAATATCAAAAATCAACTCCAAACCCTTTGCCGTGGCTTTCTCTGAAATCAGATTACTGACGTTCTCAAGAACTTTTTCCAGATCGAAATCGATGCTTTCGACCGACAGTTTGCCCGCTTCGATCTTCGAGAAATCGAGAATGTCGTTGATGATGCCGAGCAAATGCTGGCCCGCGGATTGGATCTTTCGAACAAAGTCTTTTTGCCGCGGGTTGAGATCGGTACGAAGGGTCAAATGCGACATGCCGATGATGGCGTTCATCGGAGTCCGAATTTCGTGACTCATGTTGGCCAGGAAATCCGCTTTGATCCTGGTGGCCGTTTCCGCCACTTCTTTCGCACGTCGGAGTTCCACCTCTGAAGCTTCGAGCGCCATGTTGATGGCCTCGAGTTCTTCCTTGCGATTGGTGATTTGGCGCTCTGAAGCAGCCAGCGCTTCCGCTTGTGCCCGGGTTTGTCCGAGCAACGTTCGGGTTTCGATATTGCCCGAAAGTATCTCGGCGCTCAGTGCCAGGGAGGGTAGGAGGGCATCGAGCAGAGCCTGCTGCCGCTCGACTAAAGGAGAAGCGGGCGCCAGCTCGAGAACGGCGGAGACGGAATCTTTTGTGATGATGGGAAGAAATAAGAGAACCGCAGGCGTGACGCGGGCAACTCCGGCATCAATCGTTACCTGGCTGTTGGCCACAATTGAGAGAGGGCGACGTTCAACCGCGGCTTGGCCGACAAGGCCTTCGCCCGCGGCAAACTCACGAGGATTCCCGGAACCCTCGAAGGCGAAAGTACCGACCTGCTTGAAATGCGCGGCCTGATCATCCCCAAGATAAAGCACCCCGTAGAGCAACGGGATGGACTCCGATATGCGCGACAATAATGTATTTGCGAATGCCGGGAAATCTTCAACCGTTTGCAGCCTGACAAGAGTGGCCGCAACTTCGGTTTTTACCCAACCTTGAATCTCGCGCTCCCGTGCGCCAGATTGAAGAGTTTGCAAGGCTCGGCTGATCTCTCCGATTTCATTACTGCGATCGAGAAAACGAATGGGCTGGTAGAGATTGCCGTCAGCAAGGTCCTTGATACTGTCGCGCAATGACCACAATTCCTGGACTACTTCTTTTTGTACGATGTAAACAGCCAAGGCAGAAGAAGCGAGTAAGCCAAATCCGATGACTAGCCAAGTGAATAAAATCGTCCGATGCGTGTTCTCTGTCAATTCGGTGCTGGATTGGTCAATCGACTCGCGAATGGCCAAATTGATATCGGCCAAAGCCGCTGAAGCGCCTTGCAGTTGAGCATCCACCCCTCCACGCATCAAGTTCATTGCCTTGGTGTTGTCATTCGCCATGGCGGCGGCCCGCACCGGGTGGGAATCGGCAACTACATGGCTGAATAAGGCGGCTGCAGATTTTATTTCCCAGGCACGGCCGGGAGTATTGCGGAGTGACTCGGCAATCAGCCTTTGATATTCGGCGCTGGCCTGCTCCAATTTGCCATCGATCACCCGCATTTTATCGAGACCGGGTTCGGCAATCTCCCCGTATAAAAGCTGACCGAACACTGCCGCTTCGGCCTTGGCTTGAGTCAGATGTTGTAATGCCAGAACATCCTGATCGATTAGATTGCTATACCGCGTATCTATTTTTTTGATTTCAATCGAAGAGTAAAGGCCAGCGATGAGAACCATGATAACTAACGGCAGCATGGCGATTAATAGCTTGCGCCGGAGCTTCAGGTTGGTCAGGAAGCGAATCATGTATCCGCACCACGGAAAGCTAAGATTTATCGCTAGCTGGAGGAAAAAGCAATCGGCTTATGCCAACCGACCCAAATCGACAGTTCGCTAGATACCTTTAGTCTGAATAACCCTAACATAGAGTCGAGTTCCGAGCGGACCAATATTAAATCATTCAGATGGCGCGAGACAGTTGTTTCCAGTTGAAAAAGGGAGTATGAACGAGTCAGAGATGGAGTTGCTGCGGAAAATATGGAGTCAAGTTGGCGCTATCGAACGATGGTCCCCGGGACGCAGCCGGCACATCTCCATCCACCGTATGTCGCCTCCAAACTGAGATCACCCACCAAGCAGCTGGTAGCCCTACCGCAAACGATTTCGGAACGAACTGGTCCGGTGTTCCCGCGGAACATAGTCAAGTCGGGTAGTTTTGACCTTACCCGCCAACACAAAGGAGCGCCACTTGGGCAACGGATCGTCGTTTCCGGGAGAGTACTTGATGAAGACGATCGGCCGGTCCCCTACACGTTAATCGAACTCTGGCAAGCGAATTCGGCTGGGCGATATCTCCACGAACGAGATCAGCACGACGCGCCTCTCGATCCCAATTTTTCAGGATTGGGACAGGTGTTCACAGATTCCGAGGGGCGGTACACGTTTGTGACCATACGACCAGGGGAGTATCCCTGGCGCAATCATTACAACGCATGGCGGCCTGCGCATATTCATTTTTCTTTGTTTGGGCCCGCATTTGCCACCCGCCTGGTCACCCAGATGTATTTTCCTGGCGATCCTTTGCTGGCGCACGATCCGATCTTCAATTGCGTTGACGATGAAAATGCCCGGAATCGTTTGATTTCCATTTTTGACTGGGATTCTACTATCCCCGAACAAGCACTGGGCTATCGCTTTGATATTCGATTGCGCGGCAAAGACAGCTCTCCTTTTGAGAACCGACCATGAGCGTTCCGGCGACTACCTCGCAAACTGTCGGCCCCTATTTCAAGATCGGTCTTTCCCCGCTTTACCGAACTGAATTGGCGGGCCCGGACGTCCAGGGACAGCACATCACCGTTCAGGGACGTATCTTAGATGGCAGGGGCCATGCGGTGCCGGATGCGGTCATTGAAACCTGGCAAGCCGATGCGCAAGGGAACTACTCGCAAGCGATCGATGAGGGCGAGAAAGTACCCTCCAGTACATTTTTCGGATTTGGCCGCGTCGCTACGGACGAGAGTGGGTCTTTTCACTTTTCAACCATCAAACCGGGCAGAGTTCCCGGACCCCACGGAGGGAGTCAGGCGCCGCATATTGCGGTTTCTCTGTTCATGAGGGGGCTGCTGATTCGTTTGGTCACGCGCATCTATTTCCTAAACGACCCCGCAAACGAACAGGACTTTGTCTTGCAATTGGTTGACCCAGCTCGGCGTTCAACGCTAATGGCCGTTCCTGCTGAGAGAAATCCCCAGCTTCTACAATGGAACATCGTCTTGCAGGGCGAATACGAAACAGTCTTTTTCGATTTCTAAGGATTCTTGGGCCACATGCATAAACAGGTCGGAATAATCGGGGCAGGTCCCGCGGGTCTCATCCTCTCTCATCTTCTCGAGCAGCAGGGAATCGATTCCATCATCATTGAAAAATACAGCCTCGAACACGTCCAGGAACGCGTACGGGCGGGTGTCCTCGAACATGGCACGGTTGAAATGCTGGTGGAACTGGGTTTGGGAGAAAGGTTGCAGCGCGAGGGATTAATTCACTATGGAATTGAACTAAGCTTCCTCGGCCAGCGGCATCGCATCGATTTCAAGGATCTGACCGGCTGCGGCATTACGGTCTATGGCCAGAATGAGGTGGTGAAGGATCTCACCAAGGCTCGTTTGGAAAAAGGGGGAGAAATCATATTTGAAGCGGAGGATGTTTCGATCGACGATATCCAAACCAACCGCCCCAGAATTCACTTCAAAAAGGCTGGCAACGCTCATCAGCTCATCTGCGACTTTATTGCCGGATGCGATGGCTTTCATGGAATCTGCCGCAGGAGCTTTCCTCCGGACGTGCTCAAGGTCTACGAGCGTATTTACCCCTTTGCCTGGCTCGGGATTCTTGCGGAAGTGCCGCCCTCCGCGCATGAACTCATCTATGCCAATCACGAACGCGGTTTCGCGTTGCTCAGCATGCGCTCGCCGAAAATTAGCCGCCTCTATCTCCAATGCGAACCGGAAGAAGATCTTTCGCATTGGCCCGATGAACGAATTTGGGACGAACTTGAGCTCCGGTTGGCTAACGACAATTGGGCGCTGACCCGAGGTCCAATCTTTCAGAAAGGTGTGACGGGAATGCGCAGCTTCGTGGCGGAACCGATGCAATTTGGCCGATTGTTTTTGGCCGGCGACGCGGCGCACATCGTCCCGCCAACAGGGGCTAAAGGGTTGAACCTTGCCGCAGCCGATGTGCGTGTACTTGCTGCGGCAATCGAGAGGTTCTACAAATCCGGAAGCATGCAGCTGTTGGATCGCTATTCAGAAGTTGCCCTACGGCGAGTGTGGAAAGCACAACGATTCTCCTGGTGGATGACTTCGATGCTCCACCGCTTTCCGGCGGAAAGCACCTTCGACCGCCGCCGGCAGTTGGCAGAACTCGATTATGTGACAAGTTCACGGGCAGGGGGCCTGAGCCTCGCCGAGAATTACGTGGGACTGCCCTTTGATTCTTACTAAGGAGGATCAATATTCCTAAAAATGCCAGATGAGATCACTGGCAAAAACGAATTGACTCTTCTTTGTTCCGTCGTTATAGGCAGGGGCATCATAGGCATGCTCGTAACGCAGTTCCGGCCTGATTAAAACTGTAGTGCCAAACCAATGTCCCCAGCCGATCATGTTCTCCGTATAGCGAGTTCGGAAGCCTGTTCGCTGCCCTCTGCTGTCATCCATGTATTCGTTGCGAATGCTCAGATAGTCTTTGGTAGAAAATTCCTTTGCAACGTAATTTACAATCGCCCATTCAGGTGCGTAGCAGGTTATCTCAGTTAAGGTGTTGCAAACTGCCCCATTGGCGTTGGTAATCAGTAGAGAAGCCGCCGCGGGACTGTTCACGTTCGGCACGTTTTTCTCCCACATGTACCAGGTCTCTGTATCCATGTGCCAGGAGGAGTTAAATTTGTGATACCAGGTTGTATAATACGCCTGCAAATTGTTGTACGCATACTTGCCTGAGTTAGTGGAATTATCGCAGGTATAGACATTGTCCCAGCCGTTTCGCCAACTGTAGCCGACGCAGGCATTAAACGTTGGTTTGGCATCCGGTTCCCCCACCCAAGGAGCGACGTCATTACCGGCAGACAATCCAACTTGTAGCAACCAGTGATTATTCAACTTCGTGGTGATATTGATTCCCGTTTGGGTATACGCGTCGAAAGTGTAGAGAAGAGAGTGACTGTAGGTGTAATTGTCAGGCGCAAGTTGCGCTTCAATATCGGGCAGAGAAATATAGCGGCCGATGCGAATATTCATGCCGTCGGCGACTTGCCCAAAATAAAGATCGACGTAGGCCATGACCGGATCATAGCCATACCCATTGTTGTATTTCAGGAGTTGATTGCTGAAGTAGCCTTTCGCGGTCGTAAAGCGGTAATCGAGTCCGTAGAGTTGCGTAACTCGAAATCCCCAATCGAAATGATCTTTCTGCACCGTGTCCGGGGCTCGCTCAATATAGAGCGCGAACTGATCGAGTTGGATGGAATTTGGTTGAATGTAGTAAGAAGCAGGCGCATTGCCGTAGTGCGCGGTGGAGGTGCTGAAATTGAAACCTGAATTCACCCAGCCATAAATCTTGACGCGGCTCGATTCCCACCATTCACCGTGCTTGCCGCCGTAAATGGCAGTCATCAATGGTCCCCCAGCCGTATCCGGAGCGCCGATCACGGGCGACCCGCCGTAGGGCCAATCGGAAAATGGGAAAGGTGGAGAACTGATTGGAGCAGGGTATCCACGCCGCGGCTGATCTGCTTCGACCGAAGCAGTACCGGTCCAATCTTTCCAATAGGCTTTGCCGAATCGCGAGAAAAACCCGCCGGAATCTTTGTTCGTTTTTGTGACTTCGCCTGCCGGATCCGCGGCAGTAGTCTTAGTGGCCGGATACTGATCGGTTAGCGTCGTCGATGCTGTGGGGCCGTCTCCCAGGGGAGTTTGTGCAACCAAAGCCAGAGGCCTACAAGCGAAGGCGATCAGCAATAGGAAGATGCGAATTTCCAGAGTCGGAGCGATAGCCTTTTTCATGAAACCGGGAGCCTCGTTTCTTCCTCTTTGATCTTGGCGGTAGAGTCATAAGTATCTTGTTAAGCCAAGCTTTGAATTTTGTGTTTCGGACCATCAGATTTTTGGTTCGATGGCCGCCGGTACCGAAATATGCCCGAATCGAGGAGACCAGAGTTCGGTAGTTCCCGGAGAATGGAGTACAATCCCTAGATCGCTCAAACCTAATCAATCAAGGAGACTTTCATGAAATCGCCGCGCCAACTGGCGTCACTTGCACTACTGGGTCTGTTTTTGTTCACTGGAGTCGCCGCGCAATCGCAGATGGCTTCCGATGCACCGGCAAAAGAATCCGTACTAACGGCAGCGGTAGTTGGCAACAAGCTCTTTCCCGATAAGGTTTTCTTTCACGGGCAGGTCGCGCCGGTCCAAGCCCGCAACACCGCAGGCGTGCGCTATCCTGACGGTTTCTTGGTTTTGGCCGGGCTAGTCGACAATTCTGGTTACTCTTCGGGGATTCGCGAAAAGTATCAAGGGTACTTCCTCACGGAACTTACTTTGGAAATTGGCGGGCAAACCCTGAAGCCGGGAGCGTATGGCGTCGGATTTCTCGATGCGGACAAGTTTGTGGTGATGGATTTAGGCGGGAACGATTTGCTCCAGGCTTCGTCGAAAAAAGACTCGGAGATCAAGCACCCCGTGCCACTGCAAGTGGTGGCTGGCGAGGCGGGTGCGTATCGTCTTTACAAGGGGCGCGACTTCGTGGAGTTTCACCGCGTCAAGTAATAAGAAAAGGGACCTGTGACCTTCGCAAGTCCCTTTCCGATTTGCATCTAGTGGGGCTCAGCCCTTGATTTGCCCGCTCGCTGCGTCCCAGCTCACCTGTGTGCCGCGGAAGTAGGATTGATTGGCCATGTGGCAAGCCAGAGCCGCGTTGTGGCCGAAAACGACATCTTCGGTAACTGCTTTGCGAGTGCGCACTGCCTGGAAATAATTCCAGAGGTGAGGCCGCAGATCGTCCCAGGAATCACCCCGGTAGATGAAGCCATCGAGCAGCGGTTCTTTCCCGGGAGCCGGGTCGTGCTCCTCGTGCCACTTCTTTTCGTATCTGTCGCGCATGGCGCGGGGAAAGCTCGCTGCATAATAACTGGTACTGCTGTCTTCTCCGGTTTGCGGCGAATAGGTCAAGACAGTTTCGGTGACTTCGAGATACCCCTTTGAGCCTTGGAAGCGATAGGTCTCGGGCATTTCGCAACCGAGATTTAGCCGCATGTACACGGGATATTTTCCGTATTGATATAAGGTTGGCTGCACGTCTGGCATGTTGCGCCCGTCAGGGAAGCGCAAAATGGCTCCGAAGGAAGCAGCGCGCAAGGGCGGCTCATTCCAACCCATCATGAAGTTCATTCCGCTGACCAGATGCACGAGAAGATCACCGGCGACACCGGTGCCGTACTCCTTCCAGCAGCGCCAGCGAGCAAACAGTTTCGGGTCAAAGGGGCGCTGAGGCACAGTGCCTTGCCAGCTGACCCAATCCAATGTTTCGGTGGAAAGATCCTCCGGTAGAGGATAAACCCAAGCGCCGTTCGGATCATTGCGCCCGTAGGTACCCTCGATGAGTGTCATGTCTCCGATGATTCCGCTGGCCAGAAGTTCCTTCGCTTTTGCACAAATGACCGAGCTGACGCGTTGCGAACCGATTTGGACGATGCGGCCGCTCTGCTTCGCCGCATTTACCATTTCGATTCCTTCGGCCGGACTGTGCGACATCGGTTTTTCGCAATAAATGTCTTTTCCGGCGCCGACGGTATCGACGAGGACTTGTTTGTGCCAGTGATCGGGGACTGCTGCGATGATGCAATCGATACTCTGATCGTCAAGTAGTTCCTTATATTTTCGCGTTGTCTTAATTTTTGCTCCGGCAATTTCTTTCGCTAGAGTCTGCCGGCCATCCCAAAGATCGCAAGCGGCCACACATTCGACGCCGGGGAGGGAGACGGACGTAGCCAGCAGTCCCGAGCCTTGCATGCCGACACCGATAATACCGAAGCGGATTTTGTCGCTGGGCGGTGTGGCCACTTCCCACCCGTAAGGAATTCGCTCACGCTTCAACAGAATCGTGTTTGCGGCCATCCAGGCGCCGGTGGTACCAGCACTGTTTTGCAAGAATGCGCGCCGGCTCATTCCATGCTTTTTCATGATTCCTCCCGAGCTTTTCTATTTCCACTATTTTGCTAAGGCAAAGGCTGAACGCTAACTTCTTTGAAGAATACGACGTCGTTGTCGCTATGATTTTGCAAACCCATCCAGCCTTCATTCGGACGCGTACCACGCTGCGGCTCGAAATCGAATTTGCGCTCGGGAACGGGCTGACCTTCCATATAGTCAGTCACTTTCACCCCATTGATTTCTACGACCGTGTGCGGGCCGTCGATGGTGATGATCATGGTGTTCCATTCGGGGCCGGGCTTCGTTGGTTTTGCGAGCGGCTTTGTCAGTGAATAGAGTGTGCCGGTGATATGATATTCGTCTTCGTTCGATTTTTCTGGCTCGTTATCGATCTGGACTTCATAGCCGTAGTTCACTGGCATCCATTCTTCGCGCGGCTCAATGGGGATGCGGATGAAAACGCCGGAATTATCGTTGTGATCGCGCATGCGGAAAACCACTTTTATCTTGCAATGACCGACTTTTCCGCCGGTCCAGTAGAGCAGTCCCATGCCACCGTGGGTGTGAATCTCTCCATCTTCGACGGTCATATATCCCGGCCCCACATGCTTCCAGCCCGTCAGATCTTTGCCGTTAAAAAGTTGTTTCCATCCAGATTCCGGCGCGCGGGCCCAGAGCAAGGAAACCCCGGAAAGTAATACCACCAACAAGGCCAATCGTTTGCGCATCGAACTCCTCCTCGAGAAAGCTAGGAAGCAAAAACATTGCGAAGCATGAACCACAAATTTGCAGGACGTTCGGCGAGGCGCCGAACAAACCAGGGATACCAGTAATTTCCATAAGCAATTAGAACAACGGAGCGGCTGCCTTCCTTGGCAAGGCGCTCCTGTTCGGCACGCTGTATCCCGTAAAGCATCTGTATTTCAAGATCGCAGGTCGGAACTCCTTGCTGCTCGCCATACGCCTTGAGGCGACCGATCAAGGGGATATCGTGTGTGCCAAACGCTGCGCGGGGGCAGGTGCGGGCCGCTCTTAGAGACAAGAGTTGTTGTGCCAGCGTGAAGTAGTTTTCGTCCACTCTTGTTTTTTCAGGAAAGGCGACATTCGCGGGTTCTTTGTAGGCGCCCTTGACCAAGCGGATGGAAGGACAGAGCGGTAACAGGTCTTCCAGATCTTTTTTTGTGCGGTACAGATACGCTTGCAGGCAGATTCCCACGTTTGGATGTTTCCTTAGCGCTTGCTGATACAAGGCGAGGGTGGCATCAACGTACTGGCTAGATTCCATATCGACCCAAACCGTGGAGGTCGATCTCTCGGCTCGAATGATAGTGTCGAGGTGTCCCGCACAGAGTTCCGGAGATAGATCCAAGCCAAGCTGAGTGAGTTTTACCGAAACCTCGGTGGACATGCGCAGCCCGCGAATCTGTTCGATCACGCTGACGTAATGCTCAGCGACCTGGCGAGCTTCATCGCGGTCCGCAACGTTTTCGCCAAGATGGGTAAATACACTGCCAATATTCTTTTGCGCCAAACTCTGCGCTGCGACTAAGGCCGCTTCTACCGTTTCTCCGGGCATAAAGCGTGAGACGGTCCGCCTGACAAATGGATAATGTACGGCATGCTCGCGCAACCAAGTGTTTTGCGAGGCAGCAAGAAGCATCGAGCGCATCAGCGCCATCGGCAGGTATGCCTCCAAATGAGGAGCGATTGCGGTCGAAGGGTATCCGCGGGCATATTCTAGACCAAATTGTGGAAAGAACGACAGCCGGTTTAAGAGTTAAATCGATTGAGCGCCACTCTAAACGGAAAACAATTCCGCGTTTGCGGTTGGGCCATCGAGATGGCCAACTAATCTCTTTTCCAGACCGGTTCGCGAGGGGCTGAGCATCTCTCGAAGTTGCTGCATCTCCCATTGGTTTAGGTGAGCGAAATTTCGTGCCACCGCAACGTTGTAGTCTAGCATTTCTACTTTTGGCATTCCCACGACCGCCGTGCTAACTGGTAAACTCATTGAATAGTGGAGCAAGGCATCCATATTCGTTTTTCCCAGACCGGTTCCCAAGAGAAACTCCTGGCCAGTCACTTTCATGGCAATGATTCCCATGCTTTTCTTCATAGCCGCAGGCAGTGCCAACTCTTCAAACCTCCCGTTCTCTGAGGCATTCAGTGCCATTTGAACGCAGTCGAGATCGTGGTGTTCAATGGCCTGGGCCAGGACCTCACCGCTCGTGTGACTGGTCATTCCGATAAAGCGGGCCATTTTCTGTTCGCGAGCCTCCAGCAAACCCTTCATCGCACCGTCGGGCGCCTCGATTGCCGCGAGGTCGTCAGCTTTTGCTAAACCGTGAATATGAACGAGATCGACTTGACTTACCTGCAGCCGTTTCAGGCTGGCTTCCAATCGGAGTAGAAAGGCATCCCGGGTGCGGTCCGGGATTTTCGTCGCCAACCATACTTCCTTGCGCCGTGTGGCCATGACTTTGCCGACGCGCGTTTCGCTTTTGCCGTCGCCGTAGGAATACGCGGTGTCCAGATAGGTGATTCCTTGATCGATCGCGTGGTTTAGAACCGCGAGGGCTTTCGCTTCCTCTTGGTACATCAGAAAACGGCTGCCGCAGCCAAATGCCAGAATGGAAACTTGGGCCCCAGTACGGCCCAAAGTGCGGCTAGGCAGCGAACGGGGACCAAGCGGTTGGCTGTGAGCAAATTCAGGAAGGATCGACAAGCCGAGACTAGCGGCCGTACTCACACCGAGCTTTTCCAGGAATTTTCTACGCGATGGGTCTTGCTTCATCGATTTCACCTCGATGAATTCCTATCCGGCAACAACGGTCATTGTAGACCAACTGCGGCCGGAATCTACTGGCTGGATGCTTTTGCGGCTACGACGGACGGACGCCGAATGGAGAAAGCCGAGGCCGGGAGCGACAAGGCTTCTCTAAGTAGCTTCGCAAGATTGGCCGGCACCGTGTTTCCTTGAGCGCCCAATCGGCCAGTACTTTGCTTGCGCGCAGCAACGATCGTGGCAAGTGCTTCCCCGGGAGTTGTGTTCAGAAGGTCCTCGGCCCGGTAGAGACAAGCACAAACCAAACGCTCCGGCTGTTTTTGCCTGCGCAGAAATTGCGCATAGCTAAACCAATCACTAGCCGTGGCCCGTGGCTCATTTTCCGCTTCATCGAGAACCACCGCTTGCTGATAGGAAGCGGCGGCGTCTCCGGGCATCCCCATTTGCTCTTCTACATCCGCAGCATGAACCATCGCGAGGCTTTGCAGATTATGCTTGCCGATCTTTGCGGCAAACTTTTCCGCGGCGCGGTAACCCTCTAAGGCGTATTTGTTCCGCTTGACTGCGGCATCGGCGTCGGCAACTTTCATCAAAGCGGAGATGACCACTTGGCCTTCGCCAGTATGCTCACTCGGGTGCGCGCTCACGGTTTGTAAGTAAACTCGATAGTGGCGGGCTGCAGCCTGCAATTCACCGCGTTGCTCAAGAGACTGCGCCAGATAAAGTTGTGCGTTTGTCTGACTCGCATCCAGGTCAACGGCACGTTGCCACGAATCGATCGCTTCTGCTCCGTGACCGAGCCCTTGGGCCAATAATCCATAGTTCACCAAGGCGTCGACGTTTTGCGGATGCCGGGCCAACACTTTCTGATACAAATCGTAGGCTTCTTGATCACGTCCGTCGGCAATTAAGGCGCGCGCGTAGGCCTCTTGCGTCGATACCTTGTCGCGATCCAACTCTGCAGCAGTCTTAAGCGCTCTCAGTGCGACCGCACGGTCGCCGGCGGTGTCGGCAGCCTTGGCTAGTCGCATCTGTGCCGTACTGTCATTGGGATTGAGCCGCACCGCGCGCTCCAGCGATGAAATCGTTCCCGGAACATTAGCCCAATAAAAACGGAGTTGATCAAACCCGCCCCAAACGAGCAATAGAATGGCAGTGGCAATGCGAATGATTCTGGCGTAAAAACTCGGTCCCGCCACCCATCGGGCCGTGGCAATAAACCCTTGTTGAGAATCGTTTGCGACTTCTTCCCGGCCCTCGTGTTGATGAAGGAGGAGCGAAGCGATGCGCGAATCACGAAGTTTCCAGATCGCCCCATCCAGAAGAAAATGATGCAGATTCACCAACGCGGTAAAGGTCAAGAAACTGGTGGCGAAAT
This sequence comes from Candidatus Acidiferrum sp., assembly GCA_035314425.1. Classification (GTDB taxonomy): domain Bacteria; phylum Acidobacteriota; class Terriglobia; order Acidiferrales; family UBA7541; genus Acidiferrum. Next base: position 49,119 of record DATFZN010000116.1, read on the forward strand.
TTGCATGAAGCACCCGGCTGGCGATCCACGGGCCAGGAACGAACAGGGCGATTCCACCTGCAACCAAAATCAGCAGATACTTCGGGAAACTCCCGGAAGATTTTCCGGTAGCCAATGCTTCTTTCTTTTGAAAATAGCTGGTAATCCAAAGATATTGCGTCGAATGGAGTACGGCCAGAATGCCGCTCGAGTAACGGGTTTGGGGTACCTCTTTCCCGCTGAGGAGTTCAATCAGAGCCGGCAGAAGGAACCAAAGAAATTGCGTCGTG
>DATFZN010000117.1:0-7714 GCA_035314425.1 Candidatus Acidiferrum sp.
CTTTTCAACAACCGCATTTACGGCCTGACCAAAGGCCAATACTCGCCAACTTCGGAGTTTCACAAGGTCACCAAGTCGACGCCATTTGGTTCACCGGATCGCCCGTTCAATCCGGTCTCGCTTGCCATCGGGGCGGAAGCCACCTTTGTGGCTCGTTCAGTCGATGTCTTTCAATCGCATTTGAAAGATGTTCTGCGCGCCGCCGCTGTTCACAAAGGCTCGGCGTTCGTCGAAATTCTACAGAACTGCAACATCTTCAATGATGGCGCATGGGACGGCGTCACCGAGAAAGAAGCGCGCAGCGAGCACGTCATCATGCTGGAACATGGCAAGCCTCTGGTCTTCGGCAAAAATAAAGACAAAGGGATTCACCGCAAGTCCGATGGCGACATCGAAGTTATTGCGCTCGGCAACGGGTTCACCGAGGCCGACCTTGTCGTGCACGATGCACATCACCCGCGTCCGTCCTACGCGTTCCTCCTCTCTCACATGGAACATCGCCCCGGCTTCCCCACCCCGATCGGGGTTTTCCGCGCCTGGGATGATTTGCCGCGTTATGAGGACGTCATCAACGAACAAGTACGAGATGTCATCGCCAAAAAAGGCCCGGGCGATCTCAATAAACTACTTCGTGCCGGCGACATCTGGGAAGTAAAATAAGCCCGCCAGTACGCGGGGGATCTCTGCAAACCCACCTATTTGCCCGCCGCTTTTGTCGCGCTCTGGGCTTTTTCTTACTTTACCTCGTCGCGGCTCTGCTCACTCTCTGGGCTTGCGCAGCTCTGTACATTGATTTATCGCCCAGCTCGCTTCACGTTCTACCACCGGCAATCTACTTCTTGGTTACACTTATACTTACGATTCGCGTCCACGCGCCATTTCATCGTCTTCTCGTTTGTGCTGCCCTGTTTGGCCTGGTTTTCGCCGCTTGGCTTTCCTTGAAACCCTCGAACAACCGCCACTGGCAAGATGATGTTGCCCAAACCGCTTGGGCCGAAGTGAAGGGCGATGACGTCATCATCCATAATTTTCGTTATTGCCACTACCGAGCCGAATTCGATTACTCTTGCGAATGGCAGACCAAAACCGTAAGACTTTCCGACCTGGGTGGCATCGATATCGCCGTGACCTATTGGGGCTCGCCGTATATTGCACATCCCATCGTCAGTTTCTGGTTTGGCGGAAACGATTATGTCGCAACTTCCATCGAGACCCGCAAACAAGTTGGTATCGGCTACTCCGCGATTTTGGGTTTCTTCCGCAAGTACGAGTTGATTTATCTTTTCAGCGATGAGCGCGACATCATCCGCTTACGCACTAATTTCCGCTCTGGAGAAGAGGTCTACCTCTACCGAACCACGGCCGGGCCAGGATGGTCCCGTGAGCTTTTCCTCGAATATATTCGCCAAGCTAACGAGCTGCGGGATCATCCCGAGTGGTACAACGCTCTCACGTGCAACTGCACTACCGTCATTTTTCAGTCCATGCGTCATATCGGCGCGCTCCCAAATGGTGCTCCGCGTTTCGACTGGCGTATTCTGCTAAACGGCCGCGCAGATGAAATGCTTTACCAGGGTGGCAACTTCGATTCCAAGCCCCCTTTTCCCGAACTAAAGCAAGCCGTCCACATCAACAACGCCGCCCGGAGGGCCGACGATTCCCCGGACTTCTCGCGCCTGATTCGTCTGGGCCGCCCTGGCTTCGAAAACGTCCACTAGATCGGCTTTTGTTCCGCTTAGCCTGCCGAGCCGCCGACTTGTCATTTTGACCCAAGAGTCGGCGTTTTTAGTCAATTCGGAGTGGAGAAATCCCTCTGCTCCCGAGCCCTTCGCACGGGCCCGACGCACATCACTTGCCCGCGCTACGTCGTCTGAAGCCGGTGAGGGGTCCGCCTTTCTTCCCCTACCTCCAAACTGAAGCCGTTCGCCCTCAATGAATTTCCCATGAATTTTATTCAACAAAAGTTTGCATGGTCCTGAAACCAACTTCCCTTACCTACATCTAACCATTAGAAGTTAGAATTCTTCTCTATGGAACCGAAATTGATTCCCTTTTCGCAGCTGGGCGAGGCGGACCCGGTCCCTCCGTCCTTCTTCGTTTCGCAGCCAGAACAAGCCCGCGCACTGACGCTTCTTTATGAAGTCAGCCATGAGATCACCTCCACGCTCGATCGAGCCCAACTCCTCAGTCTAATCGCCAAGCGTGTGAAGAAATTCGTTAACTACGATGTTTTCACTGTCATGCTTTGGGACGAAGCAAAACAGACTCTCGAAAGCGTTTTTTCTGTTCGCTACGAAGATTCCATTCCCGCACGCTTGCTGATGCCTCTCAATCAAGGCATCACCGGCGCTGCCGCCGCGCAAAAGCGTACTATCCGCGTCGAGGACGTACGCAACGATCCACGTTATCTTGCTTGCAGTCTCGACGGGGAGGTCGAACTTCGCTCGGAACTCGTCGTCCCTCTCATTCGGCTGAATCGCCTCATCGGCGTCATGGACCTCGAGAGCACCAAGATCGGCGCGTTTACCGCCGATCACGAACAACTACTGAATATTCTCAGTTCGTTTGTTGCTGTGGCTCTGGAAAATGCTCGCCTTTTCGAAGAAAGCCGGGAAACCCAATTGCGTCTGCAAAACGACTTGGAAACTGCGCGTGAAATTCAGCGTCAACTTTTGCCCACTGGCGCCAAAGAAATTCCCGGCCTGGATCTGGCTACTGCCTACGTCCCTGCCCGCGAACTGGGTGGCGATTTTTACGATTTACTTCCCTACGGTGTTGGCCGCCTCGGCATCGCCATGGGCGACGTCTCAGGCAAAGGCACGGCCGCTGCACTCTACGGTTCGCTGGCTATTGGAATTCTTCGCGAAGTGGTCAACGAACGCCAAGGTTCGCCTTCCGAGATGCTCGACATCTTGAATAGTCGCCTGCTCGCCGCACGTCTGGACGCCCGCTTTATTGCCATGCATTTTGCGGTTTACGATGCCGCTTTACGAGAGCTCAGTATCTCGAACGCCGGCGGCACCTTGCCTCTTCTTCTTCGCGGCGGTCAGGTCACCGAAATCAATGTGACCGGAGTTCCCTTGGGCCTTCTCCCCGAGGTGGAATACGATCAAATCACGCTTACTTTGCTTCCCGGCGACGTTATCATTCTCGCTTCCGACGGTATTCATGAATCAACCAATCGAGACTTGGAAGAATTTGGCAGCGATCGCCTGAAAGCCTTGCTCGCCACTGTCCTTCCCGTTGACCCCGGTTACACCATCGCACAACGCATCGTCAAAGCTACCGATGAACACACAGGCGTCGGTTTGCCTCCACACGATGATCGCACCTTGCTGATTCTTCGCGTCACCGAAGACATCTCCGCGGACTACTCCAAACTCCCTATCATCTACTAATGGGCCTGCCCCGAATCCCCTGTTTGGTTTTTGTCGGAGTCTTCAAACCTTTACTTTGCTCGGCCAGAGTTCAGCGACAGGTGCGTCGCCTGCATCTCCAGGCCGCCGGGTTTTTGCAAGACCGGTAGCCACTGTTCCCGTACTTCTGCAAATTCCCTCCAAACTTTCCTTGAAACAGGATCGGAAGGCGGCAATCCCAGTTTTTCAAAATTCAGAAATTGCCCTTTTTGTTCGATTCTGAAATCAAGGTGAGGTCCGGTCGCGAGTCCTGTCATACCCACAAGCCCAATCGTCTTGCCAATTTCGACGTGCTCACCCCCATGCACAAATATCTTCGACAAGTGCAGATACATCGTCTCGTATCCATTCGAGTGCACCACGTGCACCATATTTCCATCGCCGCCCTTGCGGCCGGCAAACAGCACCTTCCCGCTCCCAATTGTCTGCACGGGAGTGCCTATCGGCGCACCATAATCCGTACCCAAATGGGCGCGATACACCTTCAATATGGGATGGAAACGCGCCTTGCTGAAATGCGACGTTACCGGCGCCCCAAACTTCAGCGGCGACTTCAAAAACGATTTCTGGAGAGATTTACCCTCGGCAGTGTAGTATGCCGGATGCCCGTCTGGATCATGGAATAGCAGCGCCTCGTATTTCTTCCCGCCGTTGTCATATTCCGCGGCCAGAATCCTTCCATAACCCGCCGTCTCTCCCGTTGAATATCTTTTTTTCTCAAGTATCAAGCGAAACGTGTCGCCCTTGCGCGGATCGGTGTAAAAATCAAGATCGTAGCCGAAGATCTGCGCCATGCGCATCGCCACTTCCGGGCTCTCCCTTGCGTCTTCCACCGCGTTGAACAGCGAATCTTCCAGTCGCCCGTCAACCACCACCGTTTCGATGTGCACGGGAATCTCTTTGACTTCCGCGGAAAATCCCGGCGTCTGCGGCTCGATCCGCAACATCCGTTCCGCATCAATTTTATAGTCAATTTCTCGCAAAACTCCTTGTAATGACCGCCCCACCGTCAGCGTATTTCCCGCCCGAAGTCGCCGTAGATTAAACGCATGCTGCGCCGCCGCGATCGCCTCATTCACCTGCTCCGGGGAAAGCCCCAACTTTTGCAGCGCCCCTGCCAAGTTCTCTCCGGCAGGCAATTTATTCATCGTCGGCACCACAACTCGCTCGCGAAATCGCTCCGTCTCCGCCCTTGCCAACTCCACGGCCTGCGAATATTCCTTCACTGCTTGCGCGTGCCTACGCACCGCATATACATCCACAGCCGCACCGCTGACAAGCAAGATTCCAGCCGTAATCAGAAAGCTACGATTCACTCTTCCCCCTGTATTGCTCTTCGCGTATTCCTCAATTCCTACACAAACAATACTCCCGTTCTCGAGTATCAGAATAACCCACGACTCTCTTGTGACCCAACCGAGCCGTTCCGTCAAACATTTCCAGTTGATATAGCAGACTAACCGCCAACGGGCTTCCTTCCAACTGAACCCCAACTGCCCGTTCGACCGAGGGGACGAGACCCTACTATCTGCGAACCTCAGCGCCACTGGGCGCCTCTCGTCACCCTTTTTTGGCCAATCCTCCCGAGTGCTTTCCCGAACGGCTGCGGGAAATCCCCCACTCCGAACCGAAATGACTCTATAAACCCTTTTGATTCAACCCCGGACAAGGTTCAAAACTGGCAAGAGCCGTGCTTCTAGACTCCCGGGGGTTCATGATCACCTTAGAGGTCCATCCCGCAGTTTTCGTGCACGAAATACACGAGTGCCCAGAATATTCCACCTGCTACGAGTGCCGTCGCAGCTTTCATGCTAAGAGCGAAGACCAGCTCTGTCTCGAGCTCTGTGACCAGTGCTTTGAAATCTTGCGCCACCTCCGTGAGCCCATCCTGAGCGTTCACGTGAAAGCGCGTCCGCGCCCTGTCACCAACCGGGTTCGTCACCACGACAATTACGCCGGCACGGGCTCCGTCGATCGTCGCGGCTAAGTCTGCGTCCTCTGCTGCATCATCGAGCACGCCGATGGCAACGGGCTGCACTCGCGCAAAAGCCTCCACCAAGCCGTCCAATACTTTGGTTGTTCTGGTTAGAAGAGCGTCTTTCTTCCGGACGAGGTGTCCTGAAGAAACCGGCGAGGCTTCAGCCCTTGAGGGAAGGTTTTTGTCTCACTTGCCAGAGGTAATCGGTTGCACGTTTGTGATTCGTGTGGGATCTGCAAAATAATTCTGTTCACGCAGCCGGCGGTATATGCGACCTGCAACTTCCGCCGCCGTAGGACCCTTCACGCGCCGGGTGTTGCCGCGTAGCAAAACCGCCAGGGCAATCTTCGGATGCGATTCGTCCGCGTAGGTCACGAACCAACCAATCCTGGATGGATTGTTGTGATCATCGCACGTGCCCGTTTTGCCAAGCGGCGTTTCGTCTCCGCCAGCGTCATAGCTCAGCCGTCCGGTGCCATAGAGGACTGCTGCCAGCATTCCTTCGCGTACTTCCGGCAGTACGCTCGCGATATTCAAATCTCGCTTCACTTTTGGTTGGAAGTCCTGCACTTCTTCCGTGCTGTGCGGGTACTGCAGATAGTAAAGCGTTCCACCATTCGCGAATGCCGCTGCCCACGCGACCAACTGCAGCGGGGTCATCTGAATCCCTTCACCAAAACTCGACATCCGTGCAACTCCGCCATAGGCCGGAGCTTCTGTCGGAAAACTTCCCGGATGCTCATCCGCCAGATTATATCCGGCCAGTTCTCCCAATCCCAGCAGCCGCCCGTATTTGGACACAGTATCAAAACCCATACGCCGGCCGAGCTCTTCGAAAAACACATTGTTCGAATGTGCCAGAGCTTCCGTCAAATTCATATATTTCCGCCGCCCCACTTTCAACATCGTGTCGCGCGTGATCACATTTTCCGAAAGCGCGGCAATTGCAATCGTGGGCTTGATCGTCGAACAAGGTATATAACCATCGCCAAACGCAATCTTTTGATTCACTACCGCTAGAATTCGTCCGGTGTTCGGATCGACCGCCACCACCGAGCCGTTGTACTTGCCCAATCCTTCTACCGCCGCTTGCCGTACCATCGGATCATCGAAAGAGGCGTCATCCAGACTGATCGAATCCGCATAGGTCGGCACACCACCGCGGAAGTGCGATATCAATTTGTGAACGCGCGAGGTTTTTGCTTTTGAACTTGCCTTGGCAGAAGCCCGGGAACTGACGGCTGCATTACCAGTCACTTCGGCGCCGGGCAACGGTACAGTCATCACCACAATCAGGCACGAAGCCGTTACAATTTTGCTCAAGTTCTGGATCATTAAGCCTTTAGTCCCAGGAACGCGTGGTCTCGACCGGCAGGTCACAGGCTCAGAATTTATCTGATTCTTGCCTGATGGTCAACTGAGTCTGCTCCATCGCAGAATCAAACCACTTACGTTCACTTCCCTGCTTCAATCCTGAAAGCGCAGCTAGCTCTCGAACTGCAGCAAAGTGTCGCATCCGGGGCCCTCTTGAGCAATAGACAACTAGCTCCAGTACGACCCTATGTGCTTTATTTTGAACGCCTGACCGCATGGGCAGCCCACAACTGTCACGTCGTTCAGATGCAGTTTCTCCAACATCTGATCACCTGCTACACGCATCCCAAACAGAAAATCGGACAGGGTCCCGCCACCCCTGCCCGGATTCCCTACGGCTCTAGCTTTTCGAAAATTACCTTGTTGGACGGCCCTTCAGATCGGAAGAAGACGCTGCGGCCGCCATCTTCGCCGGTGGAACCGCTGCTTTCTCGCTGCCATTTGGGCCATGTCCGCTTGCACCCGGCGCACCAGCCGCTTGTCCAGGGACTGGCACTTCCATTTTCTTGCGCAGCGTATTTTCGATCTTCTCGCGAATGTCTTTGTTTTCCCGCAGAAAAACGCGAACATTCTCACGCCCTTGGCCCATCCGTTCGCCACCAAAACTCATCCACGTCCCCGACTTTTCGATCACGCCCTTATCGACGCCAAGATCGATCAAGTCGCCTTCGCGCGAGATTCCTTCGCCATACAAAATGTCGAATTCCGCTTCTCGGAACGGCGCCGCAACCTTATTTTTTACAACCTTCGCGCGCGTCCGCGAACCTACTACGCGATCGCCCTCCTTGATCGCCTGAATCCGTCTAATGTCCACGCGCAGTGACGCGTAAAACTTCAGCGCGCGGCCGCCCGTTGTTGTTTCCGGGTTTCCAAACATCACGCCAATCTTTTCACGGATTTGGTTAATGAAGATCAGGCAGGTCTTCGACTTCGACACGATCCCCGT